>JAMPGQ010000072.1 GCA_023663825.1 Anaeroplasma bactoclasticum | reverse complement strand
CCCCCATTTTTAAATTCAAGTGAATTTTTATATCCATTCTTCAATAATTTATAGGCATTTTTATTATAATTTCTTATTTTTTAGGTTGAATTTATTAAATTTTTATACCCCTTATTTCATTTTGGGGGAACTAAAAGAGGGATAAAAATCCCCCTAAGAGTGTAAACTTATTCTTTATCTACCATACTTTCATTAATAAAAGGTACTTCTTTTTTATGTTTTGGTAATACCAAATTCATTATAATTCCTAAAAGCATAGCTACTGCAGTGGCAGATATGGTTATTATATTGTTACCTAAAACTCCTCCAAAGCCTAAAGATAAGCCACCAATTCCAGTTACTAGAATCACAGATGCTATAACAATGTTTCTCGTTTGACCAAAGTCAATTTTTTCCTTTACAAGCATCTTTACACCACTAGAGGCAATAAATCCATAAAGAATTAAGGAAACACCACCTGTAATACAAGCAGGTATTGTTTGTAATAATGTGGTAAGTGGGGCAAAGAAACCTAATACTATTGAAAGAATTGCTGCCAGCATAATTACAGAAACAGAGGCTATTTTAGACACACCTACTACTGCAACATTTTCGCCATAGGTAGTATTAGCTGCCCCACATAATACACCTGATACTGCAGTTGCAACCCCATCACCAATTAAGGTTCTTGTTAATCCAGGATCACCATCTAGTAGATCACGATTAATAATGTTTCCTAGATTCTTATGGTCTCCAATATGCTCACATATCGTTACTAAAGCTACAGGAATAAATAACAAAGCAACCTGTCCAACTGTTTTAATTGTAAAACTTGCATTCTGAGAAAAGGATTTTACAAATACAAAATCAATTGTAATCCAAGAACCAACATTTCCCCAATCCTTGTTGAACACAGAAAAGTCAATAATCTTTAACCAATCTACTTTCGCCAAATGACCAATACCTGTTAAAACACAAGCAAGAATATAAGCTCCAACCATGCCAATAACGAAAGGAATCAATGTAACATTCTTTCTTTTAGAAGTTGCACAAAAGGCAGTTAGGAAGCAAGCGAATAAAGCAATGACAATAGACATAAAGGTATATTGCCAAGGTAAACTTTCGCCAAAGTGATTAGAATAGAAAATAGAGATACCTGCAATACCACCAGTAACATTACCAATCGCAGAAACTGCGAGACCTAAACCAATAACCATAATGATCGGTCCAATAACAACTGGGGGCAATAATTTATTTAACCAACCAGTACCGATTC
This sequence comes from Anaeroplasma bactoclasticum, assembly GCA_023663825.1. Taxonomy (GTDB): domain Bacteria; phylum Bacillota_I; class Bacilli_A; order Acholeplasmatales; family Anaeroplasmataceae; genus Pelethenecus; species Pelethenecus bactoclasticus_A. The sequence continues at coordinate 7,628 of JAMPGQ010000072.1, read as the reverse complement.
TTTTAATAATTAAGGCAATAAGTACATAGACAATACCAACCATAACCATACCTAGAATAACAGCTGCATAGTTCATCGTACCATCATCCATAACTCCTAAGGTGAGCGCTGTAGACATTGGTGCTAGGTAAGCAAATGAGCTACTCAAGAATACAGGAGATTTGCGCTTTGTAGTTAAAATGTAAATCAATGTACCACATCCTGCTGCAATTAAGGTAGGACCAATAGGTAATCCTGTAATTAACGGAACAGTAATACACGCAACTAGCATTGCCAAAATATGCTGAATTGCAAATAAAATCCACTCTGATTTCTTCTTTGGGCTTTCCTCTACTTCTAAAACTAATTCTTTTTCCATAACTTTACCTTTCTATTTATTAAATTTTTAAGTTAAAGTTGCTATTTTCAATTTAACTCTAGGTGTCATTATAGCATAAAAAATTGATAAATCAACAAAACTAAAAGTTATTAAAAATTTTTATGATTTTCCTAAAAAGAATAGAAATTTCTTTTATAATTCATCTAGTAATTCCATACTTTTTGTGGTATACTTTAAATGATTTCCCACTAAAACTAATTTTAAAGCTTTAATTACAAAGTTATATGTTTTTTCCTTGAACGGCAAAAATGTCTAAGTAAGTGATATACAGAACAGTACCAAAAAGGATAATTAGGTGTTAAGTCCCTAATTATCCTTTCTCTTCTTTATGGATGTTATTTTTTGACGTACACGTTACATACATCAAAACACAAATAATCTTAAGGAGTCTATTTTATGCATAAAAAATAGGACCTCCAACAAGTCCTATTTCTGCGAGAAATTTCCGAAAACTCCCGTCTCTCTAAATCGCGAAATATCAAGCAATTTTTGGTAGGGGAGATGGGAGTCGAACCCACACGCTTTCAGGGCGGTTGATTTTGAGTCAACTATGTCTACCATTTCATCACTCCCCCATATAGAAAGGTAGTTACCTACCTTTTTTTTGTTTGTACTTTTCAATTGCTGCTTGGTAGATTGCTTCTACATTTGCAGCGTAATATTCTTTAGAATATTTCTCGCAAGATTTTCTTGTGTTGGCCTTAATGTTATTTAAGGTTGTTGGAGCTTTTTGAATTTCTTCCATTTTCAAGATTAAATCTTCTTCTCCATCAAAATAGATTCCATTGTAATAATTTTCAATAACATCTTCAATACATTCATCCTTTTGAACAAGTAAAGGTAGTGAAGAAGCTAAGGATTCTATATAGGTTAACCCTTGAGTTTCAGATCTTGAGGCATTTACAAATATATCGCAAATGTGGTAATATTTAGGAATTACTTCATTTTCTACAAAGTTTGTAAAATATACTTTATCTTCAATTTTTAAAACTTTCACATATTCTTGAAGTTCTTGGAATTGTGGACCGCCACCTACGATTAGAAGTACGGCATTATCTTTGTATTCTAATTTAGCAAAAGCATGCAAGATTATCTTTATATCCTTTTCAGGTGAAGTTCTACCTATATACCCAAAGATAAATTTATCAGTTGGGATATTCAACTTCTGTTTTAAGTCAGTCTTTTCTTCTTCTGTGAAGTTAGTTTCATAGAAGCGTTCAAGCTCTATTCCAGTTGGTACAACACGAATGTCTCCACGCATGTAATATTTAGGTGCTAATTTCAAAACCTTCTTAGTTGGCACAATTTGAATCGTTGAAGCCTTAGATGTAGAACCTACAAACTTCTTTGCCAAAACTTTAAACATGATATTATGAAAATGTCTATCAAAAAATGGTGAAACATACTTCAAGTAACCTTCGTATAGAGTGTGCAGAGTATATACAAGAGGTATACCCAATTTTTTACTAGCCATCTTAGCCATCTTTGCAGCATTATATTCAGTATGTGTATGAATTACATCTAATTTATAGGATGCTATCTGCTTTAAATAGCGCTTAGGATGTTTTGTACGTCTATAATCTTTCAAATTTTCAAAAGGCCAAGGTTTACCAGGGAAATTAATGAAATTGAAATATTTTAGTTCCTCGCATCTAAAGACCTTTTCTTCATCTAAACTTGAAAAAACATATACATCATGTCCTAAATTAGTCAAACCCTCATATAACATTTTAATTGACGTGACCACACCACTAATATATGGATAAAACTGATCAGTAAAAATACCAATTCTCATACTTCTATTGCCCCTAGCTTACATTTTGTTTTAAAAAACTATCGTGCTATATTATTGTACACCATTTTAACACTAAAATTCAAGAGGATAATTACATTTCATCGACATAATCTATGCCTAATAGGCGTAATCCCTCATTAATCACTGTTCTAGTAGCATATGCAAGTGCAAAATTTGAGTTTCTAATTTCTTCATCTTCTACATTGATTTTTTCAATAGAATAAAATTTATTAAAGCTTTGTGCTAAGCCTAATAGATATTTTGCAACAACACTTGGAGCTCTTTCAATTGCAGCACGCTCTAGAGTTATCTTAAATAAAGATATTTGCTTTACAAGCTCAAAATAATGCGGTTTTTCAAATACATCGATATTACAATGACTTACATCAAAATCCTTATTTTTCAAAATAGATGCAATTCTTACACTTGTATATTGTAAATATGGTCCAGTTTGTCCTTCAAATTTAACTGCTTGTTCAAGGTTAAATTCGATATCAAGACTTCGATGATTCTTCAAATCACCAAATACAATAGCTGCTATTCCCACTGCCTTAGCAATATCTTCTTTATTTTCTAAATTAGGGTTCTTAGTTGAAACCAAATCGTAGGCAAGTTGGATTGCACTCATTAAGACATCATAAAGCTTGACAACCCCACCCTTACGAGTAGACATTTTCTTACCATCAGTTAAATACAAACCAAAGTTAATATGCTCTATACTATCTGCAAAGTCATAGCCCATTTTTGTAACAACCGCTTTAAGCTGGTTAAAATGAAGTTTTTGTTCATTTCCAACAACATAAAGGATTTGATCAAAGTGATACTCTTTTTTTCTGTAAAATACAGCAGCAAGATCACGAGTAATGTATAAGGAGCCTCCATCACTTCTCTTAATTAATGCTGGTGGCATTTCTTCCCCCAAATCCACAATCTGAGCCCCTTGGTCTTCCTTTAATAGATTCTTAGCAATAAGCTCATCTACAATTGAATCCATTTTATCGTTATAAAATGCCTCACCATTGTAAGAATCAAAGGTTATTCCTAAAAGATCATATATTTGTGCTGATTCCTTTAAGGATTCTTCTCTAATCCAATGCCACAATTCAAGGTATTCTGGATCAGAAAGCTCCATCTTGCGAAAAGCTTCTCTGGCCTCTTCCTCTAAAGTAACATCTGTAAGTGCTTCTTTATGAAATCTTACATATAAACTTGTAAGTTCATTGATAGGATCCTTGCAAATTTTTTCATAATCTCCCCATTTTTTATAGGCAACAATCATCTTACCAAACTGAGTTCCCCAGTCTCCTAAGTAATTGATAGAATAAGTTTGATATCCACATTTATTTAAAATGAGGCGAATAGAATTCCCTATTATGGTGGAACGTAAGTGACCAATGGAAAAGCTTTTTGCAATATTAGGTGACGAATAATCTAGTGTGATATTCTTACCCTTACCTATTGAAGATGCACCATAGGAATTCTTTTCCTCTACAACTTTAGTTAAAACTTCTTTTGCCAAAAGCTTCTTATCAATAGTTAAATTGATAAAGGCCCCTATGTTGGTGATAGATAAGATGGCATTTGAAGCACTTTGAATTACAGGTATGGCCTCAGAAATGATTTCAGGCATAGGTCTTCTAAGAATCTTTATCACACTAAACATAGGAATAGAAATATCTCCTAAATCCCTATTTTTTGGTTCTTCAACAACAATAGATACGTCTTGTTGATGTTTTTCTTTATAATACTGTTCTAAAGTTAATTTAATTTTTTCTTTAATTGCCTCTATCATAAAATTCACTCTCCTTAAATGGAATAAAAACTGAGATGATCCATCTCAGTCCTTGTCTTTTGTTTTATACGCTTATTATTTAGAAAATGCCTTATTAATAATCAATTCCCAATTATAAGACCCATCTTCTTCTAATGTAGTTGAATTAAATATTAACTCGCCATTCTTATATACATAAAGAGCAGGAGTTTTTAATAAATCAACCTCATCAACGCCCTCTAAAACATCAGCATTAAATACGTCTTCATCTTTTTCAAGATCTGCTAAGAACTCTATATCATCCTTATCCTCTTGCTTATCAACTTTTTCAGAAGAATATAAATAGACTACTCTAACTTCACGTTGTTGTGCTTCTGTATCAATAGCAGATAAATATTGAATAATCAAATCATTACTCAAACTACCATATAATACATATGTATATCTTGGATTATCCTCTGTTCCCTTAGATGCATCCTTTAATTCAGAACTTAATTTTTTTAATGTTGCTTTACGAATTACACTATCCTCACCTAAAGTTGTATAAGACGTGCTATTTGTAGTATTATACTCCGTTATAGCCGTATTGAACTCTTCTAATCTTTTCTCACTAGCGGTAGGGATAGTTAAGCATATTGTAGTAACTATCATTGCCACTAAAACAAGAACTAAGATAATTAATTCTTTACGCAATATAAATTTAGTTTTATTTCTTCTTCCACTTCTAGCCATATTAGATAAAATCCTTTCTTTAATTAAGAATTAAATAATTACAAAGATACGCACATTGTATTATATCAAAACTCACATTAATACGCAAGTAAAATAACGAAATTATTTATTTTTTTCTTTTGAAAAATGCTTGAGAAAACGCTTTACGTATGGTAAAATGGAAATAGTGATATTTTATAAAGAATATTGAGGTGATTACATGAGAGTTCTGTTTTGCGCTAGTGAAAGTGCTCCTTATGCTAAAACTGGTGGTTTAGCAGATGTAATTGGTGCCTTACCAAAAGCATTAAAGGAAAAAGGCTGTGACGCTAGAGTCATTATGCCATACTATAAAAAAATAAAGGAAAAAAATATTGCTAATTATCGTGGCTATGCTTACGTAAAGATTGCTGAAAGAATGGAATATGTCGGTGTATTTTCTGCTGAGCATGAAGGTGTAGAATTCTATTTTATAGATAGTGATCGCTATTTTAACCGAGATGGATTATATGGATACGGCGACGATGGGGAACGCTTTGCTTTCTTCTGCTTTTCAGTTTTAGAAGCAATTAAAGTTATTGATTTTTTTCCTGATGTCATTCATCTAAATGATTGGCAAACTGGACTCATTCCATATATTCTAAAATCCAATTATCATTTCTATCCAGAATATAATCGAATTAAGACTGTTTATAGTATTCACAATATTCAGTATCAGGGAAATTTCCCTATGGATATGATGCGCATTTTATTTATGCCTTATTCTTCTTCTTTAGAATTTGATGGTTGCATTAATTTTATGAAGGCAGGTATATTAGAATCTAATATTGTTACTACTGTATCTGAAACATATAAGAATGAGGTATTAACTGATTATTATGGATATCGTTTAAATAATATATTAGGATTACGCTATTTTGATTTCTATGGTATTGTAAATGGAATTGATGTAGTAAAATATAATCCCGAAACAGATAAGCATATCTATTCTAACTATTCTATTAAAAATGCTACTATTGGTAAAAAGAAAAATAAGGAAGCCCTTTTGAAGGAATTTGGTCTAGGTACAGAGGATGTTCCCCTATTTGGTCTTGTTTCTAGACTTGTTGATCAAAAAGGAATCGATTTATTGATGCCTATTTTAGATGATGTCATTAATTATAGCAATGCAAAATTCATCCTTATGGGATCTGGTGATTCTATGTATGAAGACTTTTTCCGTTCGATGGAATCTAGATACCCTGATCGTTTCAAATGCTATATTGGGTATTCTGATCCTGTAGCTCAAAAAATTTATGCAGGATGTGATATCTTCTTAATGCCATCTAAGTTTGAACCTTGTGGATTAGGTCAAATGATAGCAATGCGTTATGGTACTCTTCCACTTGTACGTGAAACAGGTGGATTGAAAGACACTGTAGAGCCCTATAATGAATTTACTAATGAAGGAACGGGCTTCAGCTTTGCAAATTTCAATGCTATTGAATTAAAGGATGTTATGTTCATTGCCTTAAATACATATAACGAAAATAAAAAAGCTTGGAATACCTTAGTAAAACAAGCAATGGAGAAAGATTATAGTTGGTCTTCTTCTGCTACAAAATACTTAGATATATACAAAAAAATTATGCTATAGTAGGAGGGAAATAAAATGGAAACTTTAGCTTTAATTTTAGCGGGTGGACGCGGATCTCGTTTGGATATCTTATCTGAAAAACGTAGTAAGCCAGCAGTTCCATTTGCAGGAAAATTCAGAATCATCGATTTTGCACTTTCAAATTGCTGCAATTCTGGGATTTTCCAAATTGGTATTTTAACACAATACCTACCACTTTCATTAAATGAGCACATCGGTGTTGGTAAGCCTTGGGACTTAGACCGTCGTGATTCATTTGTTACACTTCTTCAGCCAAGCAACTCTTGGTATGAAGGAACTGCCGATGCAATTCGTAAGAATCTAGAATTTGTTAAGCGTTATGCATCTAAATATGTTTTAATTCTATCTGGTGACCATGTATATAAGATGGATTACTCAAAGATGATTGAACAACACAAACAAACTGGAGCTGACCTAACTATAGCCGCTAAGATCGTACCTATAGAGGAAGCAAGTCGTTTTGGGATTCTTGAAACTGATACAAACTTAAAAATTAATAAGTTTGTTGAAAAACCAAAAGAGCCTAAATCAAACAAGGCTTCTATGGGTATTTATGTATTCTCTACTCAAGCTTTAATTGATCAAATTGAGGCTCATCCTGATATCGTTGATTTAGACTTCGGTCAGCACATCATTCCTGATATGATTAAGGATGGTAAGGTTTATGCTTATGAATATTATGACTACTGGAAGGATGTAGGTACTTATGATTCTTATCTAGAAACTAACCTAGAATTAATTGAGGATACTTCCCTAGATTTATATGATCCTTCTTGGAAGATTTATACAAAGAGTGAAGATCTTCCACCAGTTAAACTAGGACGAAATGCAGATATTAAGAGATCTTTAATCTCAAATGGTTGTCAAATTGATGGTACAATTACCCATTCTGTTATTTCTCCTGGTGTAAAGGTTGGAGAAGGTTCTGTTATTAAAGACTCTGTTATCTTAAACGATGTTGTTATCGGTAAGAATTGTCGTATTGAGAACACAATTATTGACAAAGAAACTGTAGTTGGAGATTATTCTGTTATTGGTACTGGTAAGGATTATCAGCCTAATAAGGATAAGCCAAAGATTTTATCTTGTGGTATCAATGTAATTGGCAAGAAATTAATTTTACCTGAAGGCCTAGTTGTAGAAAGAAATGTTAGAATCTTTTCTTCTCCTAATGTTAAGAATGTGAATGAAAAACATATCACTTCTGGTGAAACATTAAAGTAAAAATAACTATAAAAGGGGCTGTGAAAAAACTTCCTTATGTTGTCAATTTTAGGTGACTTATTAGGAGTTAATTTAAGCCCTTTTCGTATGA
>JAMPGQ010000071.1 GCA_023663825.1 Anaeroplasma bactoclasticum | reverse complement strand
CATGGCTATGTGTGCCTTTCGAGGCACGAGAAAGGAATGTGAGGTTATTATGAATTTATTTAAGAAGATCTATTGTAGAAGCTTTCAATTTGTAATGAAGGTTGCGATTCCGTTTTTACCTTATCGAATTCCAAAGATATTAAATAGCGTAGAAGAGATTATACCTATACTTAAAAGAAAGAACATTCATCACATTTGTATTATTACGGATCAAGGAATTCAAAAAAATCATTTATTAGATAAGTTTTATAAAATATTAGTTGACAATAAAATTGTATATTCTGCATATGATAGAACTATTCCAAATCCAACTATTGATCAAGTAGAAGAGGCTAGGATGCTTTATTTAAAAGAGCATTGCCAAGCTATAGTTGCGGTTGGTGGTGGAAGCCCTATGGATTTAGCAAAAGCAATGGGAGCTAGAATTGTTAGACCTAAGAAATCTGTAAAGAAGATGAAGGGACTCCTTCATGTAAGAAAGAAATTGCCTCTACTCTTTGCAGTACCGACTACTGCAGGAACAGGTAGTGAAACTACGCTTGCTGCTGTAATTGTGGATCGTTCAACTCACCATAAATATTCCATTAATGACTTTTCTTTAATTCCTAAGTATGCAGTATTAGATTATAAAATGACCTTATCCTTACCACAGTCTATCACCTCAACTACAGGTATGGATGCATTAACACATGCAATAGAAGCTTTCATAGGTAAATCAAGAACACTCCAAACGAAAAGAATGTCTATAGAGGCAGTTTGTTTAATTCATAAGCATTTACTGAATTGTTATCTATATCCTGAAAGTGCTGAGGATAGAAGAGGTATGCTTTATGCTGCACACTATGCAGGAATCGCCTTTACAAAAAGCTATGTAGGATATATTCATGCTATTGCCCATTCTTTAGGTGGACAGTACCATTTACCTCATGGACTTGCAAATGCGATATTACTTCCTATTATTTTAGAAGAGTATGGACACAAGGTATATAAGCGTTTGTCTATTTTGGCCAAGAAATCTGGTATTGCAGAGGTTAAGGATTCTAAGGAAATTGCAGCCAAAAAATTTATTTCTTGGATTTATGAAATGAATGCATCTATGAACATTCCAAGAAAAGTATCAGGCATATTAGAAAGTGATATTGATCAAATGGCTACTTATGCAAATCAAGAGGGAAATCCTTTATATCCTGTTCCTGTTTTAATGGGAAAGAAAGAATTAGTAAAGTTATATTATAAGGTGAAAGAGTAATGGAAATAGAAGAACTACTAATGAAACAAAAAGAGTTTTTTGAGCAAGGGAAAACTTTAAGTTATAAAACAAGAAAAAATTATTTAATCCAATTAAAAAATAAGATTAATCAATATAAACCTAAATTATATCAAGCGATATATAAGGATTTAAATAAGTCCGAAACAGAAGCTTTTATGTGTGAGATAGGTTTAGTTTTAAGTGACTTAAACTATCAAATTAAGCATTTGAAGAAGAATATGAAGAAAAAGCATAAGAAGACTCCTTTAGCACAATTTAAAGGAAAAAGTTATATTGAACCATCTCCTTATGGAAACACATTAATTATTTCTCCTTGGAATTATCCAATATTATTATCATTAGAACCATTTGTTGGGGCAATCGCTGCAGGAAATACTGTTATTTTAAAACCCTCTGAATATTCTTTAGAAACAAGTGATGTATTAAAAGAGTTAATTTCTGAGGTGTTCCCCGAGGAATATGCAACTGTAGTATTAGGAGATGCAATAGTAGCTTCTAAGCTGTTAGATAATGAATTTGATTATATTTTCTTTACAGGTGGAACAAAGATTGGAAAGAAGGTTGCTTTAGCTGCCAGCAAGTATTTAACACCGATGACATTAGAATTGGGTGGTAAAAGCCCAGTTATCGTAGATGATACTGCAAAAATTAATTTGGCTGCAAAAAGAATTGTTTTTGGAAAATTTTTAAATGCAGGACAAACTTGTGTTGCACCAGACTACGTCTTAGTTTGCGAATCTAAAAAAGAAGAATTAGTTCAGGCTTTAACAAGCTGGATAAAAAAGTTTTATCCTAATAGTTTAGAAAATTCTAGTTATGTTAAAATGATTAATGAGCGTCACTTTAACAGAGTTATGAATTATATAAATACTTCTAAAGTAATTTATGGTGGTAATTCATCAAAAGATATTTTGAAAATAGAGCCTACTCTATTAGATTCTAGTTTAGATGAATTAGTAATGCAGGAAGAAATTTTCGGTCCAGCATTACCTATTCTTACATATAAAACGAATGATGAATTGTTGAATACTATTTGCAAGCACCCTAATCCTTTAGCGTTGTATATTTTCTCTACAAAAAAGAAAAATATCAACTGGATTATCTCTCATGTTCAATTTGGTGGAGGCTGTGTAAATGATACCATCATTCATTTGGCTACAAATGAATTGCCATTTGGTGGTGTACGTCAATCAGGTATTGGAAGCTATCATGGAAAGAAGACCTTTGAAACCTTTAGTCATTATAAATCCATTTTATCTAAAGCCAATTGGATTGACTTGCCTATTCGTTATACTCCATACACAAAAAAGAAAAGAAAGTTGATTCAATTTTTTATAAAGTAGTCATTAAAGGAGCCCTATTTTGAGAGCTTCTTTTTAATTAAATAATAATTTATCTTTACATCCTCTAGGGTCTAATGCTAAAATGAAATTGGTGATTCGCCTTTATTTTACATTTTTTTACATTATCTTTACAAAGGATTAAAATTATTTCTGTAAAATAATAATAGAAACTAGGAGTTGATTTTATGAAAATAAAATATTTTCTACCAAGTATATTAGGTTTGGTTATTTCTTTATTAGGTCTTATTATATACATTCTTATATCTGATGAGTTTGTTGTCATAAAATGCGTACAGATGCTTGCGGTGCCCATTATACTTTTAGTACTACAAGGCTTGAATATGACAAAAAAAATCCACATTCCTTTAATCCTACATTACTTATTACTTGTGCATTTAGTAATGGCTTTAGTCTTAGGAAGTGGTATGGGCTATTATGATAAATTTGCTTGGTGGGATATGCTTCTTCATGGATACTTTGGTTTTGTTTGTAGCGCGTTTGTTTTTATCATTTTACTTAATTATGATGGAGAAAGGATGAAGTCTATTTTATTCTTTGTGGTCATATTTTTTGTGACTATGGGAACAGCTGGCTTATGGGAAATCTACGAGTTTGTTATGGATAGACTTTTAGATGGCGATGTGCAAAGGATTCAAGAATCTATTTCTCAGGGACATACACCTGTATATGATACAATGATGGACATGATTATTACCATAGTTGGAATTGGATGCTTTTATACAGCTGTTGGAATTGATAGACTTCGCAAATACAGTTTTATAAGGGATATTTATCGGGAAATAAAGGTCAATCCAACTCTTGATTAATAATTTTTTAAAGATTATAAGTGCAATGAATGAAAGTAAGCCTCTGTTATTTCTTCTGGAATTTCCTTGCAATCGGAAGTAATCCAATAATAAATTACATTGTATAAAGCTCCTGCATAAGAATAAAAGGGATATTTATATAATTGTTTCTCGTGTTGTAGGTTTGTGCTAGTAATAATATATTCATTAATTGCATCTAAAAACATTTGTCCAAGCTTGGCTTGAAATAACGATTTCAATTCATCTTTATAGGCAAATACATAACGAAATGTACGTAATACGTTGTCGTATCTAGCAATATGTGCTAAATCAGCAGCGTATTTTTCTTTGTATTGGAGAAGTAGAGTGTTTAAAAAATAAACAACAATATCCTCTTTGGTTTTAAAATTGCGATAAAAGCTGGCTCTTGCAACTCCTGCCTTTTTTACAAGTTCTTTTATGGTGATTTCAGATAGAGGCTTTTGTTTTAATAATATAAATAAAGCCGTTACCATTGCATTTTTCACTTCCATATGAATCTCTATTCGTTTATCCATAGACAAAACCTACCTTTTATGTCTCACAAATGTAATGTATAATTTACATGTTTAATTATATCATAGAGGTGAAGTTTTATGAAGAAAAAGATAATTATAAAAAGAATTTTACTGATTGCAGTATTTGTTATTTTAGGAATCACATTGGTCGGAACTATTACTGTCTATTCTATTTGGCATAATGAATTGGACACAGCTTTTTCCTTTAAGAAGTTAAGAAATCGAAATGAAGATCATAAGGATGGGGCTTTGTATGAAATGACCGTAAGTGGCAATTATTATTTTGAAGAATTTAGAAAAAAAGGAGCCAGTTCAGATTCTGAATTAATTGGCTATATTACAAGTCATATTACAAAAGGTTTAATTCCAATGAAAATTAGCGAAAGTGAAATAGCTTGTTCAGCATTTACTGCAGAGCTTGAAAATGGAGATAGAGTGTTTGGGAGAAATTATGATTTTGCAAGAACAAATACATGTATCGTGAAAACAAATCCATCACATGGATATAAATCTGTATCAACAATTGATCTTCAATTCCTGGGGCTTGCAACAGATAAGGATGTTAAAGGCTTGATGAATCGAATTACAGCTTTAGCTGCACCATTTGTACCACTAGATGGTATAAATGAAAAGGGTGTATCTTGTGCAATTTTCATGTCTTACCAAGGTGGAGAAGAAACTATTGCAACTAACCAAAAGACAGATAAACCAGATATTACTTCAACTACAATGCTACGCTTAATTTTAGATTATGCTGCAACAGTAGAAGAGGCTGTTGCTTTAGTAGAAAAATATGATTTACATGACTCTGCTCAAACAAGCTATCATTATATGGTTGCAGATGCAAATGGTAAAAGCGCAATCTTAGAATGGGTGAATGGAACAGATAAAACAGATAATGATGGATCTGCTCGTAAGCTTGTAGTTACCTATAATGATAATGATAGTCATATTGGTCAAAGAGAAGCAGCTGCAGATTATCAATGGGTTACGAATTTTATTGTTCAACCTGGCTATTACGAAAGTGATGATGAAAAGGCTGGTTTAGATCGTTATGATATTATTTATAAAGGGCTATATCCTACAGACGGAAAATTAAAGGATGAACAAGCTGCAATGAACATCTTAGAAAGTGTTGGACAACGTTATTATAAAGAAGGTCATGATGGCTGTACAGTTCATAGTGTGGTTTATAATTTAACAAAGAAAACTTCTTACTTTATACCAAACGAAAATTATAAGGACGAAACTGCTAAATTTCATTATAGTTTATAATAAAATTAAAAAGCTGATTTTGTGAAAAAAGTTAGCTTTTTTGTTTTTAAAAAAGAGGAAATAAATTCCTCTTAATAATTCTCTGGATAAATTTGAAAGAAGCTTTGTTCCTTCATACATACAGGACAGACCTGTGGAGCTTTTTTGCCGTGATGAATATGTCCACAATTTCTACATTGCCAGGTCTCTTCATCAATCTTTTCAAATACTTCATTATTTTCCATATTGGAAATTAATTTGTTATACCGTTCTTCATGATGCTTTTCAATTGCTGCAACACCTTTAAATAAACGCTCTAATTGAGAGAAACCTTCAGCCTTTGCAGTTTCTGCAAATTCTTTATACATCTTAGACCATTCAAAATTTTCTCCACTTGCTGCAGTATTTAGGTTTGTTAGAGTGTTTTCTAATAATCCTAAATTCGTAAACCAAAGACGAGCATGTTCTAATTCATTATCTGCAGTGTATTGAAAGATTTCAGCAATTTGCTCATACCCTTCCTGTTTAGCTTTATCTGCAAAATATTTGTATTTTGCATAGGCTTGTACTTCACCTGTGAAGGCGGTCATTAAATTTTTTTCTGTTTTTGTGTTTTTTAAGTTCATAATTTTATTATCTCCTTTGCATATTTATTATAACCGATGAGAAAATTTTTATACCCTTAGGCCTTAGACGGGTTTATTTTAATCTGAGTTTATGCTAAAATTATAGATGAGGAGAGTGTGATATATGAAAAAGAAAATAGTTGGAGTTATGGTTTTTCTACTTTTTTTTATATTTTCTTCATTTAGGGTCTTACCTCAGAGACAAAGTAATACTACTCAAGATGGGATGAGTATAGCCTTTGCGAATAATATAAAAGATATGCCTGATTCTGCAATTGAAGGTCATAATCATATGTTAGAATATAGTGAATCTATGATTCCTATTGCTACTTATTCAGATCCTGAACTATCTAGAATTGTATTTATGACAACGATTGTGTTTCTTTTCTATTTTGTACCAATGCTTGTAATGCTTATTTTATTTATTTGCAGAAAGGAAAAGAAAGGGTTAAAACTTTTTTATTTGCATAAATTTTTATCATACACCCTATCTTTCTTTGGCTTATTCCTTTTATCAAAAGTAGATTTAACCCCAGCAATTGTACTACTTTGTGGCTATGGTATATTAACTTTAATTGCACTATATCAAAATATTGTTAACAATTGTAGAGATTTTAACAGTTTAATAGCAGAAACTGTATGTTGGGCTATGAATATTTATTATTTCATTGTTCATGATATTGAATCAATATATATTAATATATGGATATTTGGCTTATTAGATTTTATATTTGCTTTGTTGAGAATAAGAAAAACTGCTAAAATGGATCCGACATTAAAAAACTCTTTGCCGGTGGGTATTTTATATTCCTTGGAAGGTTGGCTAATTTATTTGTATTTTAGTATTACACTGAGTACATTTTTCATCATAAGCGAAGCTTTAAACCATTTTGAAATATTTGTTGTGGCGGCTCTATGTATTTTTTTAATATACATTGTAGGTATGATTTTAAGACAGGGGTTCTTTTTCTTAAAACCATTTAGAGAATTCTATAAGGATTTAAATTTAGATGCTTTAGAAAACAAGATACAAAAAAGACAAACTCTTCCACACCTACACCCTGAAACAATTAATTTCTATAATATATTATTAGCTCAACAATGTTTAGCACACGATATGGAAAAAACAAAAAAATACATTAAAAAAGCCTATTTACCTAAAACAAACAGATACATATTATCCTATCGTGGTATGAATATGCGCTATGGTCAATCAAAAGAAGAGTTTGAGCATGGGTATGAGGTATTAAAAAGAGAATACTACAATAATAAAGCTATGTTAAAATCGTTTGATAAATTTTATAAATTTTGGTTGCCATATTATGGAACAAATCCAAATCAAAACATTGAGAAGGTATATAAGTATCATCGAAAAAACAATGAGTTTAGTAATGCAATATCTTTATTTGTTTTAATTCACTATTATAAAAATGAGAATGATATAAGTAAAGTAGAAGAACTTAAGAAAGAATTTATATCTAAATATGGAGTTTTAACAGAGTTTGTTAAAGATTTAAATAAATTATAATTATAATATAGGACGAGAAAGCCTCTCTCGTCCTTATCTTTCTAAATTGTTGAATTTGTTTAAAAAACTTCTTGAAATTATAAAATCTTATGCTATAATAATAATGCACAAAAAAATTGCCGCAGTAGTACAACGGTTAGTACCTATGCTTGCCATGCATATGATGGCGGTTCGATTCCGCTCTGTGGCTCCAAGAAAATCATCAAATTTAGAGGGGTCAAATTCTAAATTTTAGATATGAAGAAAGGTTGATTTTTCAAGATATTTAAGTCTTGCAATGTCAGCCTTTTTTCGTTATCAATAAAGCAATTTTCAATAATGGACCACATCCTGAACGGCATTGAGATTATTCAAAGTTTTTCAGTGGATTATATTTGAAGTTGTTTTGTTTCAATTCTTCGTTTGTGAAATCTAAATATCTTTGTGTGATTTCTAATCTTTGGTGACCCATCAATTCCTTAACAGTGAAGATGTCAGCTCCATTTTTGAGAAGTTCTGTAGCGTAAAGATGCCTGAATTTGTGAGCGCTCAAAATATCGATATCCAAATCCTTCTTTAGCTTATACAGCATAGAAGAAACAGTCATCTTATCGATATGACTTTCATGATGCTGGAACAGGTAAGGATTTGTAGGATCATTTTTAGATACTAGGAGTTCTAAAAGTATCTCTAGCTTTTCACCAAAGTAGCAGTATCTAGGTTTACCACTCTTTGTAAACTCCAGGTAAATTGACTTGTTTCTAAAGTTGATATTTTGCATTTTGATATTTACTAATTCATTTCTACGTATTCCAGTAGAAAGAAGTAAATAGATAATCACCTGGTGTTCAAGCTTCATAGAGTCAATTTGAGCAAGTATCTTTTTTACATCTTCAGGTTTAATCGTTTCAATTTTAACTGTAGATTCTTTAAGTTTCTGGAACTTATATACAGGCTGTGTGATAAGATCAGCTTCAGCTGTACGTTTTAGCATAGCTGTAAGAATTCCAATCCGTTTATTGATTGTGATATTTTTGTTTTTAGCTACAACTTGACTATACCAGATATATTTATCAATAATATCCTGGTTTATATGCTTTGTTTCATATACACCATGAGCATTAAAAAAGTTGATCATATCACCTAGATGGTCTAAATACATGTCAATAGTATCAGATCGAACTTTGCTTTCCTGCATCTTTACATAAAGCTTCAGAAGAGCATTAAGTTCCATAGATTTGAACTCTTGATTCTTACTTGTGAACAGACTAAAAACGTCCTCAATAGAAATTGTTGTTTTAAAATTATTTGATTGCATATTGTATACCTCTTTCTTGTGTGTAATTTTAAGTATACTCATGCACTGTT
The DNA here is from genome assembly GCA_023663825.1 of Anaeroplasma bactoclasticum. Lineage (GTDB taxonomy): Bacteria > Bacillota_I > Bacilli_A > Acholeplasmatales > Anaeroplasmataceae > Pelethenecus > Pelethenecus bactoclasticus_A. The sequence goes on along the minus strand of JAMPGQ010000071.1, from coordinate 716 downwards.
TATAATTTTTAAACTGATAATATTTTATGAACATGTTTTTTGTCAAATTTCAATTTTATACATTTTTACCCTATTAGTTAGCTTACTGATAGGGTGTTTTTTTATTCCTCTAAAGAAAATGGAGTGCTATTTTTTTTAGTGACATGTGAATTTGAAAGTTTTAAATTTAGTTTATTTAATTCACTTAAAGTATCTCTATTTACTGAAGATAAAGTATTCACTTGTCTTTCTAGTTCAAATATCTTTTTTTCTAAAGATGAAATATATTCATTTACTTTTTGAACTCTTGAATGATTACTTATCAAATGAATAATAATAAAAAGCAATAGAAGAATAAGAGTAACTACAGCTAAAATAATCAACCATATATAGTTTCTTAAAAATAATTCTCTAAATTCATCATCTATGGTTTGTTTTATTTCAGGAATTATAGTATCAGGATTTGTAGCTAATATAGTTTTTATATGTAACATAATATACGTACCTCTTATTAATTATCGCTCCCGCTTAGATTTTTAGAAACCATATCATCTAAAGAAACATTTAAAGCGGCTGCTAATTTATAAGCAGTATCAACAGTTGGATTCTTAGAACTAGGACTTTTGATACTATTAATAGTTGTTTTAGGAACTCCTGAGAGTTTAGACAATGTAGGAGCAGATAGATTTAGTTTATTCATTAAATAAGCCAAATTTTCTTTAAAAAACATATAAATC
>JAMPGQ010000070.1 GCA_023663825.1 Anaeroplasma bactoclasticum | reverse complement strand
CACTTGACTGTTAATCAAGGTGTCGTAGGTTCGAGTCCTACTGCGGGCGCCATTTTTTATTTTAGGAGCACTTAATTGTGCTTTTTTTGTTTTTCTTTATAAAAAATTTCTTATTTTTGGTAATTATTTATATGTAGAATAAAAATGTATCTGAAGTATGACTAGATAATAAAAAATTCCAGTCAACTGGAAAAAAATAAATAAAAGTGGAATAACAAGCCACTTTTAATTAAATTTAATATAGAAAGGATGATGAAAAAAATGAGAAGATTAAGAATAGATCCTAGTCAATATAATGATGATAGTTCTGAAGAAAATCTTATGATTACTGAAGCAAGAAATAAGCTATTTAAAGTAAAACGTATTGAGAATAGAAATTTATATGGTGATGAAAATACAAGAGGCGAACACTTAGTATTGACAGTTGGCATCAATCCGAGAAATAATGTTGTTGCTACAACAACAATAACAAGTTTAGAAGATGCTGAGAGAAATCCAACAAAGCAAGGACAATTAAATAGAGGTTTAATTATGGAATTACCTGAAGATAAAATAAGTAACTTTAGTCGTAAAGTAGGAATACAGCAAACTGTAATTACTCAAAATATGGCTACTGGTAATAATATAAATTACTCTATGCTTAGAGAACCATTGTATGGTGCAACAGTCGATGAAGCTTTAATTGATGAAGTAGATTCTTTTTTATTTGATAATCCTAGACACAGAAGAAGATCTAACATTAATAATGCTAGGGTTAGAGGATATGAGAAAATAAAATGAGCATCCTTAATTGGATGCTCAAGTTCGGACTGGTATTTCAACCAGAACATTTGCCTAGATGCTTGTTCTAGCGCGTTTACTAATAACAAAATACCATTATTTAAGTATTTTGTCAATAGTATTGTATGTATTTTTTTAATTAATATTCCATATTCATTAAAATTCGACTAAAATTGACATAGAATTGATTTTCGGTTTCAAAGTGAATTTAGGAGGATAATATAATAATGGGTTTAAAAAAAACGATTCAATAAAACTATAGGATGTTTAGCTATCCTATACATGTTTAAAAATAATATAGGAAATGGAACTACAGCATTCTTTTGTGAATGCTTGAGTATAGATAAAGAACTATTTTATACTTATATAACTGAGATTAATTTGTTCTTCTCAGAATTTCTTACTATTGGTGGATACTATATCCCCTGGCAAATAGAATATGATCGGTATCTTAAGAGATATGTTTTAATAATGGAAGAAAAATAATTTAAAAAAATTTTGAGACCGAGAATTATTCTACTAATGACATTATAAAACTACCTAATGAAAATTAGCATATCTTAAAACACCTATCTCTTTATTTTTATTATAAAGAATCTTTACACTTATATGATGAGGTAATAAAATTCTATATTATATCTTGCCTAATCACTAAATTAGAGATTGTTGCCTATAGAAAACAAATATTGATTTCTTTTATCTTAAGGATAGTTTTGGTAATTATTAGACTTTTGTTCTTATTCTCTTTGTGGTATAATTATGTCGAAGATTGTAAGGATCGGATGTGATATGATGAATTTCATATTTAAGAAGATAAGTTTGATCTCCTTTGTTATAGTATTCCTGCTTTTAATGAGCTGTAGTTCTCATCAGCATACTTATGGAGATTATGAATATAATGAGTTTATGCACTTTAAAGAGTGTAAAATTTGTTCTGAAAAAGAAGAGTATTTTTACCATACTTTTTTTCCTTGGGAAATTATCGTTGCGCCCACAGAGGATAGTGAAGGTGTAAGAAGACAAGTATGTAGTGCATGTGGTTATTTTAAAGAAGAGAAAATTTCACCTATTGATCATATTCATCAATATGGACAATGGGAAATTACAAAAATGCCTTCTATGGATTCTAAAGGTGAAATGAAGAGAGTTTGTTCCTTAAACGAAAATCATATTGAATTAGAAGAACTCCCAATATTAAATTCTATCTACTATCATCATCAAATTGTTATAGAAGCAAATTGCGAAAGTGAAGGAGAAGAAACTTATTCCTATTCTAAGGATGGTCAAACGCTTATCATTACCCAATCTATTATGAAGACTGCGCATACCTTTAAAAAAGAATGGACAAGTAATGAAGAAGGACATTGGCATGACTCTAGCTGTATCCATAAAGGACTTGTGAATAGCTACGATGAGCATAGCTACTTTAATGGTTTTTGTCAAGTATGTGGTTATAAGGAGCCTTTAGAACAACATACTCATCAATATGGACAATGGGAACTTCTAAAGACTCCTACAAAGGATACAAAGGGCGAATTGAAAAGAACTTGCTTGACAAATGAAAGTCATATAGAAATATTTGAGCTTCCTTTTTTGAATTTAAAGGACTATACCTATGTGGTAACAAAAGAATCTAGCTGTAGTCAAGAGGGTCTTGCAGAATATAAAATAGTTAAAGATGAACAAGAATTCATTTTTGATCAAAAGCTAGACTTATCTGACCATACATATTCTACGAGTTGGTCTAGTGATGCTCAATATCACTGGCATGCTGCAAACTGTGAGCATACTAACCAAAGGATGGACTACAGCCAGCATGATTTTGAAAATGGACGTTGTAAAATATGTGATTATATTGGTTATACAGAAGGGTTGATTTATGAATTAAGTGAGGATATGCTAAGCTATTCAGTCATCGGATTAGATTCTAATGAGAAAAATTTAGTTATTCCTAGCACTTATCAAGACCTTCCTATAACAAAAATTGGATATTCTGCTTTTAAGGGATGTACGTTTTTAGAAAGCATTCGAATTTTATCTGCTTTGGAAATTGCTGATTCCAGCTTTGAGAATTGTATTCATCTAGAAAGTGTAGAGCTTCCTGATACTCTTCAAAAAATTGGTAATAATGCATTTGCTTCTTGTAGTATGCTTGAAAATATTCTTTTGCCTGATGAAGTAGAGCAAATCGGTGATTATGTTTTTAAGGATTGCAAAAATCTTAAAAATATTGAGTTTTCTTTAGAGTTAAATTCTGTTGGAAATCAAATTGTACAAGGCTGTAAAAGTTTAATCTACACTGGGTTTGATAATGCTCTTTATTTAGGAAATCAAAAGAATCCTTATCTTCTTTTGATTCAAGCAAATGATACATTGATTACCTCTTGTATCCTTCACAAAGATACAAAATTTATCTGCAGTTCTGCCTTTGAAGAATGTAGAAGCTTAGATAGTATTACTATACCAGATAATGTAATTTCTATTGGAAACAATAGCTTTAATTGCTGTGCAAGCTTAAAATATGTCATCTTTAACACGAATATAAAATCTATAGGAATTTCTGCTTTTGCACAATGTAGTCAATTGAAATATATTTATTATCTAGGCACTAAAGAAGATTTTAAAAATATTAAAATTGCTACTACAGTAAATCCAATTGATGGGTTGGTATATTATTATAAGGAACAACCATCTATCAAAGGAGAAGAATGGACATTTGATGAAAATCAACATCCTGTTCCATTTCTTTAAAATGGGGTGATTTTATGCAAAAGAAAAAACTTTGGATTATAGTAAGCAGTGTTTCATTTATACTTTTAATTTTAGCTATTGTTTTACCAATAACATTGCTTTCATTGAATAAGTCAACGAAAGTGAATCTGACCTTTGAATCCAAAACGATTGTATATGATGGACAAATTCATTATTTAGAGGTTAAAAAAGAAGATTCTGACGAAATTGAGGTTACTTATGAAAATAATGGTCATAAGGATGTAGGAAGCTATGAAGTAATTGCACATATTATTGATGCTAAAAAAAGTCATTTTGATATGAAGGCTACATTAACTATACTTCCAGCTAGTCTTGAGGGAATAGAATTCAAAGATGTAACGATCCCCTATGATGGAAGCATACATAGCATTTTTATAACAGGTATCCTACCAGACGAAATTGAGGTTACTTATGAAAACAATGCTCAAACTGATGTTGGGGTTTATGAGGTCATAGCCCATTTTCATTCAACAGAAAATAATTATAAAAAGTTGGGTGATTTAAAAGCCGTTCTTACTATTACTGCTGTGGAATTGGATTTGTCGGAAATTGAATTTTTAGATAAAACTTTTGTTTATGATGGCACTTTGAAATCTTTAGAAATTTCAAGTTTATTGCCAGATGGAGTAGAGGTTACTTATGAAAACAATATTCAAACTAATGCAGGTATATATAAGGTCACAGCCCATTTTCATGATGTAAATGGGAATTATATTATCACTGGCTCTAAGCAGGCAATTTTAACCATAGAAAAAGCAACATATGATATGTCTTTAGTTCATTTCATTTCAAAAGAGATTCCTTATGATGGACTTGAACATGAATTACTTATTGAAGGTATTTTACCAAATGGAGTTTCTGTTTTGCGTTACATTGATAATAAGCGAACAGAAATTGGTGAAAATCTTTGTAGAGTAGAGTTTTCTTTTGATGAAAAAAATTATAATTTGATTCCTGAAATGACTGCAACCCTAACGATTGTTCCAAGCCATTTAGATTCTGTTTATTTAGAAGATGAAGTATTTAGCTATGATGGGCAATTTCATAGTTTAACTCTTCATGGGCAATTGCCTTTAGGTGTTACTTATGAGTTTATAAATAATTCTCATCAAGAGGTAGGTAGCTACGAGGTTATTGTACGCTTTAATATAGAAGAATATGGTGAATTAAAAGCAACCTTGACAATTGTTAAGGCAGATGTAGATATGTCAAATATATTCTTTTTTGGGGCTACCTTTACTTATGATGGAAATGAACATGCAATTTTTATTCAAGGAAATCTACCATCTTTTGTAAAAGTTACCTATCAAAACAATCGAAGGATTGAGATAGGAAAGCAAACTGCTGTTGCAATATTTGAGGTGCTAGATTCAAAGCATTATAATGCAATTTCTAATTTATATGCAGAACTTATTATTCTAGATAGCCAGCTTCCGGGAATTTCATTTGAAGATAAAACAGTGGTATATGATCAATCAGAGCATAGCATTTTTATTGAAGGAACGCTTCCTGATGGTATAAGTGTAACATATCAAAATAATGGCCAAATCAATGCTGGAAGCTATACGGTGATTGCTCATTTTGTAGATGCAACAGGGCAATATCAAAATTTAGAGGATATGGAAGCAAGGCTTATTATTTTAAAAGCGGATTTTGCTAAAAACGGAATTATTTTTGCTGATAGAGAATATATGTATGACGGAAGTCCTCATCGAGTAGAAATTTTTTGCAATGATTTACCAAAGGATATCATAGTTCAGTATGATAATAATGATCAAATTAATGCTGGAAGCTATTTGGTTACAGTTTCTTTTATTGATCCTTTAGGAAATTATAATCCTGTAGCTCCAATCACTGCAAAGCTTATTATAACACGTGCTAAAATTAATTTAGATCAAATTATATTCAAAAATGAAGAATATGAATATGATGGCTTTGAGCATTCTTTAACTATTCATGGCGAGCTTCCAGCAGGGGTAAGAGTAATTTATACACCAAATTCTTTAATTGAGCTTGGGAGAATTTTGGTAACTGTTAGTTTTATTGTTGATGAAAGAAACTATGAGCCTGTTCCAAGCCGTTCTGCATATTTAACAATCACAAAAGGACCATTAGAAAATATTAGTTTGGAAAGTAAAACAGTAGTTTATGATGGTGAGATTCATTCTTTGAAGATAGAAGGAGAACTACCAGAAGGCGTTACAGTTGAATATCAAAATAATAATCAAATTCAGGCTGGGGTCTATGAGGTTATTGCAGACTTTTATGATGCTGAAGGCTATTATAATTCACTTACTGCTTATTTGACGATTCAAAAAGCTATTTATGATATGAGTAAAGTTTCTTTTTTAGATGTTTCTTATGTTTATGATGGAACTCCCCACACTCTTTGTATCACAGGAGAGCTTCCAACTGGAGTTATAGTCTCTTATACAGCAAATACTTTAACAAATGCGGGTAGTTTAGTTGTTATAGCAAGTTTTATAGGAAATTCAAATTATGAAGATATTCCTAATATGATAGCTACCTTAACAATTGAAAAAGCAACTATTACAGGAGTTTCTTTTGAAGGAGCTAGTTTTTCTTATGATGGGGCTCCTCATAGTATTTATGCTATGGGTATAGAAGAACAGCCTATAAAAGTTTTATATTATAATAATGATAAAATAGATGCAGGAGAACATGAAGTTATTGCTAGCTTTGTTCTTTTAAATGAAAATTATCATCCAATTGCGGATAAAATAGCTATTTTGACGATTTTACCTATTTCGATGGAAGAAATTATCTTAGAAGATCAAACCTTTATTTTAGATGGATCTCCTCATTATTTGGAAATCACCTCCTCTTTACCAGATGGCGTACATGCAGTTTATGAGAATAATGGCCAAATCTATGAAGGCGTTTATGAGGTGATACTACATTTTGAAAGTGATACACCAAATTATATTCTTCCTGATCCTATTACTGCAATTTTGAGTATCGTTAGTGATGGTACTTATCATTCTGTAGTGTTTCATTTAAGTGATGATGATATAGAAATTCAAGTAATTAAGCATAATGAAGGAATAGAAAATATTCCTACTCCAATTAAAAGGTTAGGCTATGATGGCTTTTTTGAAGGGGATTTTACGCATATTACCTCACACTTAGATGTATATCCTACCTACACAGAAGCTTTATTTACAATTCATTTTGATCAAGACATAATAGAACCACTACAGGTACGATATTTAGCCTCATTTACCCTTCCTATTCCAACCAAAGATGAATATCTATTTAAAAAATGGGTTGATGTGGAAGGAAATGAAATAGTAGCAGGAAATTATATTTGGACAAATGATATTATAATATATGCAGTTTGGCAATGTAAGGTTGTTATTAAAAATTTAAATGATTATGTTTATGAAGAGATTTTATTAGATAGTAATGATTGTGTGAAGCCTAAATACCCTTATAGTAGCTATTTAGAAGGCTTTTATTTGGATCGAGATTTTCTTCAACCCTTTGATCTAACTTCGCCTGTTGAGTGTAATCAAGTACTTTACACTAAATATGTCTATGATTTTGATTTTATTATAAATGAAGATGAGAAGGTAGAAATTGTCGAATTATTAGATTTAACAAAGGAATTTTATAATTTAGAAACACCAATTTATGATTTATATCCAATCACTTTTATTCCTTCTGGAATATTTTCTGGCTGTTCAAATATAAAAGAAATCCATATTCCGATTATTGAAGATGATTTTGGTATATTCTTTGGTAGTAAAAGCTATGAAAATAGCATTCCAGTACTTCAACGTCAAGGGACGTACTATTTACCAAAAAATCTTTCTACTGTAAAAATCACAGCTGCTCGAATCCCAACGTTTTCCTTTTGGAATTGCAATTCTATTACAAAGGTAATTCTTGAAAATGTAGAAGAAGTAGAAGGCTTTGCTTTCCAGGATTGTTTAGGATTAACAGAAATTGATATTCAAAATTGCCAAAGCTTTGATGAAGGGGTATTTAAAGGCTGTAATAATTTAAAACAGGTTTGTTGTGATTCTTTAGATATGTGGACGCAATTATCCTTTTATGATGCTTTATCCACACCTATGGCCTATGCAGATGAATTTTATGCTAACGACATTTTGATTGAAAGTGTAGATTTAAATTCTTTAGAACAGGTTGGAAATTATCAATTTTACGGCTTTAATCAGCTTAAAGAGGTTAGCCTTTTAGAGGCTAAAAGCATTGGAAATCAAGCTTTTATGGGCTGTAATTCATTACAAGAACTTTGGCTAGGAGATAACCTAGAAATCTCTTGTATGGATGCTTTTGCAGGAATATATACTCTAAAATCTCTCTATTATGAGGGGAGATTAGAGGATTGGAGTAAAATTGTTTTTCAAAATCAATACGCAACTCCTATGCTTTCCTTCCCCGAATTTTATGCCAAAGTGATGGATGATTACAAGCTAATAACCGAAATTCATTTGAATGATGAAATCAAGGAAATAGGAGATTATCAGTTTTATGGCTTTACTAAGATCACCTCACTTTCCTTTTCCGCTGTTAGCACAATTGGCTATAAGGCATGTTCTTCTATGGGAATGGTTCCGCTATTTTCCTTACCTGATACGATAGAAGAAATTCAAGAGGATGCTTTTTTGGATACAATTCTTTTGCAAATTGATTATGCAGGAACCTTGGCAGAATGGGAAAAAATTGTATTTTCAAATGCATTTTCCACACCGTTATGTTCAAATGAGGGGAATATAACCTTCGGCGATTTCGCCCTCAATTTAGAAAAAATAGTGCTTTCTAATGGAACAGAAAGCGTTGGAAATTATCAATTTTATGGTTTTAAAAACACAAAAGAAGTGGAAATTGTCGAACCTTTGACTTCTATTGGACAAAATGCATTTGGTAATTGTACAGCTTTAGAAAGCATTAGCTTTTCCTCTCTTGAAAATACCATTTTTATGGATAATGCCTTTTTGGGATGTAGAAATTTAAAGGATGTGTATTATACTGGAAGTATAGAAATGTATATGCATTTAACCTATAAAACTCGAGAATCTAATCCACTTTACTATCAAGCAATGCTATGGATAAATGATAGTTTAATAGAAGAAATTAGCATTTCTGAAGATGTTAAGGATTATCAATTTTATGGTCTATCTAGCCTAAAAAAAGTGGTTTTTGAAGGCACGGTTAAAAAAATTGGTAGGTATAGCTTTGCTTCCTGTATAAGCTTAACCGAACTCATACAAACAGATGAAATCACCTCTATTGGAGATAGTGCCTTTGAAGGGGATTCTTCTCTTACTCAGTTGAGCTTTGCTAAAATCACCTCTATTCCTAATGCTTGTTTTAGAAATTGCAGTAGTTTATTCAATCTTGAAATTCCTAATGTAACTTCGATAGGTGCCAGTGCGTTTTTAGGCTGTAGTAGCTTATCTGCTATAGATTTAAGCAATGTAGAAATCATAAAAAATTCTGCATTTTATGGTTGTGCTAGTTTGAAGTCGATTTCCTTAGAAAAAATCACAAGGCTGGAGTATCAAACCTTTGCAAATTGCTACCAATTAGAAAGTATTTTTTTGCCAAATACTTTGACGCATATCGCTTATTTTGCATTTTTAGGCTGTACTAAGCTTGAAAAAATGATTCTTCCTGAAAGTGTGTATGTCATTGAGGCAAATGCTTTTTCTGAGGCTTTAAATTTAGTAATCTATGCTATGCATAATCAAATGCCACCTACATGGCGAGTGGGCTGGAACAAAGGAGTAAAGGAATTTTATTGGTATAGTGATGTTTTAAAGGAAGGAAATTATTGGCATTTTAATTCAAATTATGACTGTATAATTTGGTAAAAAAATGATGGGTTTTGTAGAGTACCCCTTAAGTTGGACTAGTAGAGATACTATAAAGACTTAAGGGGTTTTTATTATGCATCTTAAAAATTTTAGATAAAAATAAGCATATATTTTTTACGACAATACAAATTGCATGTTTTTTAAAAGGATTTTGGTAAAAAGCCTTCTATTGTAAAATTTGATTAGAAAACATAATATTTTAATAGTCAAAAAGGTGATTTTTTT
>JAMPGQ010000006.1 GCA_023663825.1 Anaeroplasma bactoclasticum | reverse complement strand
TCAACTTATTTCTCGGGTTTTTCTTTTATTAAACTGGCAAACTTGGGTTGTATCACAATTCATTAAATTTTCTAGAAAAAAGGTAGAAAAGATTATAAAATATCCTTTGGTTTATCAGAATTTATTACAAATTTCTAGCTTCTTAAATTTAATATAGTACTTTATATAAATATAATCCACATCCATCTAAAATATATTTGGAATCACATGGATTTTTAGATTCTAATATTTCTGTAATCTTAGATGGGGTAAAATGATGTTTTCCTATCTCAACTAAGATTCCCATCATTCTTCTAATTTGATATTTTAAAAATCCATCTCCTAAGAAACGAAATTCCAAATGGTCATCAAAGGGTATAATTTGAATATCAAATATGGTTTTTACTGTAGATTTACGGGGATCAATGCTTGCCGAGGCAAACCCTTTAAAATCATGTGTTCCTTTAAGTAAAGAAGCCCCTTCTCGCATTCTTTCCACATCTAAGTTTGGAATATAAGGCATATATCTTAACGTTAAAGGATTGTATTCTTTGGTGTTAATATAATATCTATATTCTTTTTGAATTGCGCTAAAGCGAGCATGAAAATCATCATCAACCAATTCACAACTCTTAATAAAGATATCTGGGGGTAAAAAGGAATTCAATCCCTTTTGTACACCAAGTGGCGGAATATTGGATTTTAAATCCACATGGAACACCTGTCCTACCGCATGAACATAACGATCCGTTCTACCTGAGGGATATATCTTTACTTCTTCATTACATAGCTTATTGAATGCAGACTTTAGTTCAAGTTCAATCGTTGGAAGAGCATTTTGAATTTGAAATCCCATATAATTGTAGCCATCATAGCTACATATCAACTTATATCTAGCCAAGGAAACGACTCCAAATAATTAGTCCTAAGAAGCCTAGACTTACTATAAAGCTGAAATAATCTAAGAACTTAAATTTTAATTCATCTAGTTTTGTACGCTTGGCTCCTATGACATAACCTCTTGCTTCCATAGCATTTGATAAATCCTCTGCTCTTCTAAAGGATATTACAAACATTGGAATGAGTAATGAAATAATCTGAGTTACTTTATTATGAAGCTTCCCCTCTTGAAAATCAACTCCACGAGAGGCTTGTGCATTCATTATCTTTTTGGACTCCTCATATAATGTTGGAATAAAACGTAATGTTAACGCAATTGTCATTGAAAAAACACTGACAGGTATCTTAATTAATTTAAGAGGGGCAAGCAACCATTCAAGTCCATTATTAATATCTGTGGACATTGTAGATATAGTTAAAAGTGACGTGATTCCTATCATCATTACAATACGCACAAAAACAAATGTAGCATTCTTTAAACCAGATTCATAAATATTGAAATCGAAGTTACTCCACATAAGTAAATCAAATCTTGAAAACCACAAGACTAAGAATATACTTACAGCCATTAAGATAGTATAAATAAGCTTTAACTTTATAAACCTCTTGGTAAGAAAATAAACAATCAATATACCTAGCATAATCAAAAGTTGAAACAAACCAATTTGCATATGAAATGTATACAGCAATTCCCCATCTTGGTTATATACTAACTGTAAAATAAACGTAAATGATAAAAGAAAGATAATTGGTTTTAGTCCTCTAATCAAACGTATAATGGAAACACGTGTGGATAAAAAGATAAAAATAAATACCCCAAATGCTATCAGCATTGCATAAAATGAATTGATTAAGAAAATCATTACTATACTTAATATCGTCAAAATAACCTTCGTTCTAGGATCTAGCTTATATAACCATGAGTTTCCCGGAACATATTGTCCAATGGTGATGTTATTCATGTAACTTCACCACCTGTTCTAACAACTCTTGTTCATTAAAGATATTATACTCTAAAGAATATCCTTGTGTCTCATTCAAATAATCAATCATTTTTAAAACATCAGGTTTGGATAAATGATTTTCTTCATAAATTGATGAAGAAAAAAGATTTACCTTATCTCCATCATATACAATCTTGCTTGAATTCAATACAACAACACGTGTTGCATATTTATATACCAAATCCATATCATGAGAAATTAAAACAATTGTCTTATGTGTCCTCTTATGAAGCTCATAAAACAACTCCATAATTTCATCTGCGGTCTTAGGATCTAGGCCTCTTGTTGGCTCATCTAATAATAGAATGTCAGGATTATAGGCTAGTATTCCAGCAATAGCTACTTTACGCATTTGTCCGCCAGATAAATTAAATGGTGATTTTTTAAGTAAATTCTCATCAATTTTAAGAAGTTTTGCTGTTTCTAAGGCTTTCTCTTTAGCTTCTTCTTCCTTCATACCAAAGTTCTTTCCAGCAAACATGATATCCTTTAATACAGTTTCTTCAAACAACTGATATTCAGGAAATTGGAAAACAAAGCCAACCTTTTTTCTAACATCCTTTAATTTTGGATTCTTATTTTTCTTAGGAGTAATAACACTCCCCATAATATCAACCAATCCAGAGCTTGGTAAAAGAAGGGCATTCATATGCTCCATTAAGGTAGATTTACCACTGCCTGTTTTTCCAACTAATGCAATAAATTCATCCGTATCATTTATATTTAAATTAATCTTGTCTAGAGCCACTGTAAACACCTTACGCTTAGAGGTAGGATACAAATGACTTACCTCTTTAAATGATATTCCCATAAAGCCTCCATCAATTTTGTATCCTTTTTTAATTGTTCATTGTGATTTGCTTCTAGATAAAAGCGCAAAGAAAAAGGTACATCCAAATTGGTCTGTTGTAATAGTTCTCTTTTCTGAAATACCTCTTCTGGTGTTCCCTCATCTATAACCTTACCTTGATTTAAAACGATAATATGATCACTATAGCCTGCTAAAGCTAAATCATGTGTGATCATAATGATTGTCTTATTGTATTTTTCTTTAAGTTCAATGATTAACTTTGTAATCTCACTTGTCCCCTCTGGGTCTAGCATAGAAGTCGCTTCATCCAAAATGATAACATCGCAATTTAAAGCAAGAATTCCCGCAATAGCCACTCTTTGTTTTTGTCCACCAGAAAGAGTTTGAGGTTCTCTATCTAGATAATCCTTCATATCTACTTTGCTCGCAAACTCATCAATAAGGTGAATCATTTCTTCTCTTGGCACTTGATGATTTTCTAACCCAAAAGCAATATCATATCTAACATTATAGCCAACAAACTGATTGTCTGGATTTTGAAATACAATGCCAACGTGCTTCCGAACATCATCTACTGTATCTTCTGATAGTACATTTCCATCGTAAAGAATCTGCCCTTTAGAAGCCTCTAGCAAACCAATCATTAGTTTTGCAATGGTTGATTTACCACTTCCGTTATGTCCAAGAATGGAGACCCATTTTCCGTCTTCGACAATAAAGCTAACATCATCTAATGCATTTTGTTCATTTGTGTTATATCTAAATGTTACATTCTTAAACTCTATCATAGGCTCCTCCTCGTTTTCATTCTTTAATATTATATCATTTTTTTCTGATTCGTAAAATGCTTTTCAAATTCTATATAGCTTATATCTCCTTTAAATCCACCTAAAGCATCAATATTTTGGTTCTTGTTGTAAAGAACCATACCCGTTCCAAAATACACTGGGATTTTAGAATGTGGCAAATAAATAGTTATACAGTTTCCAAAAGAAAAACATCCTCTACTATGGTTTCCAACGAATACTACATTTTCTATTGTTTTAAAATAAGCCAAGGCAGATTCTCCACTTGATGAAGTATTCTCATTAAAAAGTACATAGATTTTTTTATTATTCTTGATCATTACTCCATCACTTTCATATTCTTCTATTTTCTTGTCTATTTCAAACTGAGTATCTAGTCTTTCTCTTTTCAAATAAGCAATAAAAGTATCAGAATATTTTTGAATCACTTTCATAGGATAATCTGGAGCCACCCCAAACAATAACTCAATAAAATCATAAATATACTGATCCGAGCCTCCTCTGTTATCTCTTAAATCTATTATAAAAGAGTCTTTCTTTCTAAGTTCTATCGCCTGAAAAACAAAATCATCTATTTGTTCCTTTTCTTCTGGTGTATCATAATAAAATTTTTTTACATCTAAGTAATCTAATCCAAATAATGATCCTCTTTGGAAAGCATAAGGATATTCTTTCTTTGTTTTAGTTTTTTCAAAACCAAAAGAGAAATGACCATCCTTAATAAAGCTTAAAAGGGTTGATTTAGTAAAGGTATAAGCATCCGTATAAAGATATTTCTCATTCACTTTATCCATTATGAGCTTCTTCGCATTTAAAAAGTTGTCTTCTTTAAAATATTCATAACCACTGTAGCTCTTTTTAAGTTCTGAAAAAAGAACATCTATATCCGCCAAAAATTCTTCCTTTGTTATATTCACTTGTTCTTTACTAGGAATTAACAAATCAAACATAAGTATACCTCACATGTATTTAATTATACAATTTATTAAAAGATTTGTAAATTAGATTACTGACACTAAGAACAAAAGGTACGCTTTTTTAATAAGCATACCTAATTAGTTTCAGCATTTACATTCTATTTTTATCATAAAGCGCCATACCATTTTTAAAATAAACAGGTATTTTAGAATGTGGCAAATAAATTATCATAAAAATTTCAAAAGAAAAGCCTATAGAATCAATCTATAAGCTAATCAGAAAAAATCAATTTAATACTTAAGCAGCTGTAATAGTGATTGTTGGAGTTCCAGTTAAATTACTTACTGTAATTAAATATGTACCTGCCACTTCACACTTAATGTTTGCACCATTGCCTCCAGAGAATCCATCGACAGCAGTTAATGCAGCCTCATGTCCCCAAGATGAATCACAAACCTTAAATTCTGTATTTGCTGCAAGAGCTACTGTAATAGAAGCTGTTGCACCATCAGGAGCCAAAGTTAATTTACTTGCAGCAACGAAACCATCACCCCAGCCATTATGACTACCAACACAGTATAATGCTAATGGAGCAATTGACATTGCAGGAGTATCGCCACTGAAATCAACTGTGATTATATAAACACCTGTAGTTTCACACTTAATGTTTGCACCATTGCCTCCAGAGAATCCTTCGACAGCAGTAAGTGCTATCTCATTACCCCAAGATGAATCACAAACTTTGAATTCATCATTTGCTGATAATTTGACAGTAATAGTAGCTTTCTTAGCTAATTCATCAGTAGCTAATTTGTTGCTTTCATCAGCAAATCCCCAGTTGGTAAATGAACCAACAATCCATAATTCAGGTAAACCAAGATCAATTACTTTAATTTCACCATTTTCATATTTACCAAATTGAACACTTTTACCATCCTCAGAAACGATATATGCATCAACACCTTCTGGAATAGATAAATTTGCTGTTTGAATGTTTGCAGGATCCTTGTCATTTTTACCATTGTTGAAAATTAATGCTGCAGTACTTGTAATATTTTCGCACTTATAAATACTCTTTTCTTCATCAACTAAAGTTAATGCATCTCCTGGCCAAGCAGCTGATGATGAAGTTCCCCAATAGTAAATCATATGTGCATCCCAAGTTGCTGGCAATTGTGCATAGATTGTCACTTTCTCAATAACTACTACTTCTGGCTTAGCTAATTCAGGTTCATTAGCAGCAGGTGTATGAGACTTATAAGTGAATAAATGATGATTCTCTCCGTCTACATTTTCAGAAATAACATATAGATTTCTTTCTGTTGAAGTAGCAATATCAACAGTTTGTGTACCTGCACCATTATTGATTACCAATCCAGAAACACCTTTAGGAACTTGGTATCCATATAAATGAGAAGTTTCATCAACTAATGTCATTTGTTTTCCAGGCCATACACAAGTATAATTTTCATCGATAGCAGTTTTATCATCATTATTAAAATAATGGATATAAACTTCTTCCCAATCAGTAGGAGCTTGTACATATACTGCATTCCAATCAGATGTAAGTGCTCCCAAAGCTGGTTTCTTTTCCTCGATATCCTCAGCTACTTCCTTGCCACAAACTGTACATGTGTGCTTTCTAGAGCCTTTTGAATCTAAAGTGGCTTCCTTAGTAACTGTCCACTCACCCCACTCATGTGCTTCATATTCAGTTTTTTCATCACACTCTTCGCATACCTGTCTATGCTTTGTGTTATCACTTTCGTATTTATAAGTATGTTTATGCTCTTGTTCACAAGATGCGAAAGCAGTTAAAGCTAAAACACTAACTAATACGAAAGCAAGAGTTTTTAAAATCTTTTTCATTTTTTCCTCCTTAATTTTACTTCAAAAGATTTTCAAGAACTGTCAAATGACTTTCTTGCTTGGCGGGTTCTTACCACCATTGTTTTTATAGGAACACAAGCAAACCTTTTATTTTATTATAGATTTCTCTATAATGAATAAACTAATTATTTTTGTAAGCAATAATCGTTTGATAATTTGCTACTGTTGTTGATGCAGTAAGATCTAAATTTGTTTGATTTAAGGTATCAAGATATAATGTATATCCCTCAAGATTAACTATCTTGTCAGAAGCAGTAACACCATTACTATGAACAATACGATATGTACGATTATTCACTGTATCTACCAAATCAAATGTAAGCATACTTCCATCTGCATTTGTATTTACAACAATTGCCTTACAAGCAGTACCATCTTTACCAAATAATGCACCATTTTGTTTTAATGCAATTAACTTCTTATAGTTTTCAAACATATCAAGGTTTTTAATTTTTAATGCATAATTCAATTCATTTACTTTATAAGAAGCATTATAAGAATTTTCATTACCATTCTTTGTCCTTAAGAATTCTTCTCCTGCTAACATAAAAGTTGTTCCTTGTGAAGTAAACACAACAGAATTAGAAAGCATTGCCATCTTCTTAATGGTATTTTCATCCTTTATACCTACAGCCTTGATTCTATCATATAAAGTATAGTTATCGTGACATGTAACATAGTTTACACATTTTTCAGGCTCAAGCTTAGAATTACTTGCTAGAATTAAACCTCTTAAACCAGATTTGATATTTAAAACATCACTAGAAGCAACCTTGCTTGCGTTAGTAATCCAACCCTTTTCAGATACTCCAGATAAACCGCCCTTGATTAAAGCATCTCTCATTTGATCATTGAAACAACCATAGCCTTGATAGCTATTCATAGCTGCTTGTGCGGCAGCTGTTCCTTTAGTAAGAGCAATTGTGCCACCAGCCCAAGGCTCACCATATACAGTAATAGCTTCACTAACATTTTCATGAAGATTCTTTGCAAGTTGATTCATTGTTTCAACATCGTGAATCCCCATCAAGTCAAATCGGAATCCACCAAGCTTATATTCAGAAGCCCAGAACTCAGTTGAATCTATCATAAACTTTCTAAACATTGACATTTCAGATGCTGTTTCATTTCCACAACCTGAACCATTAGAAGCCCCAGCAGATGTATAACGGAAATAATATTTAGGCATTAAAACATCAAAATTACATTTTTCTAAGCCTGAAACATGGTTATAAACTACATCCATAATGATATTAATTCCTGCCTCATTATAGGCTTTAACTAAATTCTTAAATTCTCTAATCTTTACATAGCCATCTGTTGGATCCTCAGAATAGATACCATCAAGTGCATTGTAATTTAATGGATTATATCCCCAGTTAAATGCACGTTTACCAACACGTTCTTCATTCGCTTGATCGAAGAATGGAAGGATTTGAACTGCATTTACGCCTAATTCTTTAATATGATCAAAGCCGGTTGTAACTGTCTTGCCGTTTTCTGTATAAGAAGTTCCTGCCTCATAAAAGCCTGTATAAAGCTTAGCTTTAGATGCAGTTCCATTCCAGGTATTACTTGAGGTTAAATCAGCAATATGAGTCTCATATACAGTCAACTCTGTAGACTTATAATTATGTAGTTGAACCTCATCCCAGCCCTCTGGATTTGTTTTAGAGAAATCTACTACCATTCCTCTTAATCCATTTAATCCAGTAGATTTAGCATATGGATCAACAACCTCAGTATTTTGATAAGTAGCATTTGTTACTACATAGGTATAATATTTACCCTCACAATCACCACTATATTCAAATGACCAAGTACCCTTTTCACCTTTTACCATATCATATCTTTGATATACATCACTTCCACCCAAACTTGCAGGTGTTCCTGTTTCATAGATACGAAGCTCCATTTTTGTAGAAATAGGGGACCAAACTCTAAATATTGTTTTATCCTTAGAATAAATGGCTCCTAATTCGCCTGTGTAAGTGTACTCTTTTTCAAATGCTTCTGTTTGATAAAGTGTTGAATTATCTGCAATCTTTGTTAATTCCTTACCAGATTCAAAGGTTACCTTTAATTGATATTCTTCAAATAAAGATGGTATCTCTTGTCCTAGAAGGAATACAATTCTCTTATCTGTTTTGGAATCAATTTTATCTGTTCCAACAGTATCAGAGAAAACAACTTTATCCCCTAATTTGATTTCATAAGACTTAAATTCTTTATTGGTTTGGAACCACAATTGGAAGCCCTTCTTTACATTATAAGCTAGGCTAAATGAATTAATCATTTCATTAACTTCTCCTTCAGCACTCGTATAAACTGTCTTATCACCAAACTTTAGATAGATGTTATAATAGCCATATTTGTCTCTTTCTAATCCTGAAAAGTCAATAAACCGATCGGCATCAATATCCTTGGTAGGATTTTCAGACCAAGGCTTATTTTCCTTAACAATAAAGCCAAGTCCATTTTGCTCTATAGTAGTTGAAACTTCAGACCATTTATATCTTGCAGCAATACCATAGCTATTGACTTCATTAAACTCATAGTCAGCACCATCTTTGCCTGTTTCCCATAACCAAAGATTATATTTGTATTTATCATCTTCTGTTTTAGTTCTTTGATCATAATGGATTGCAAAACCTAAATTCTCATTTGTCTCTGGCAATTCAGGATCCTTATATTCATCCGTAGGATCAGGTGTCGGAGGAGGTGTTGGATTTGGTTCATTTTTTTCACCACAAGATACTAATGCCACTCCTGTCATTAACAAGAGTAAAAATAACATAATTTTTTTTCTCATTTAACTATAAACTCCTTTCTTATAGTTCTGTTT
Organism: Anaeroplasma bactoclasticum; assembly: GCA_023663825.1. GTDB lineage: Bacteria > Bacillota_I > Bacilli_A > Acholeplasmatales > Anaeroplasmataceae > Pelethenecus > Pelethenecus bactoclasticus_A. The sequence continues at coordinate 41,895 of JAMPGQ010000006.1, read as the reverse complement.
TTTTATCTATTGGCTTGTTGTATTCACATTCTATTGTCGTGTCAACAACAATATTTTTTTCAACCATAATAGATTTTGTATGAAGAGATACAAGCATTCCGTATGCATCAATTACAAAATAATGCATCGTAACAATTTCATCTCCATCGCTATTTTTTTGAGATGTATTTACCTCATAGGTTAATAATGTTTTTTCTTCATTTAACGAAAAGCATGTATAGAACTTCCCACAATTCGCTATTACATAATCTCCATAATATATAGCTCCCTGATGATATCCACCATCAACCTGAGTATAGAAGAAGGATGTAATCAATTGATTTAATTCTTCTTCACTATGAGAAACCTCTAAGGTCTCATTATTTTTAATTTGATAGGATTGAACTATATTATCTACATTCATATAGGAAAGAATCTGTTGTTCTTCAAAGCCATATTCCTCTACATAGCTTCCGCTTGCTATTGTATTTGCATAATAATACTTTTGGCTTTTATCAATTTCTGTATGAATAGATACACGGCCTAATTCTTCATCATTTTGAGAATAAACTACCATAACATTGCTTACTCCCAAATCAATATTCTCATAGGCTGTATCATAACTAATACAATCCACGAAATCCTTAATATCGCCTTCCGGTATTTTTGCTGTACAAGAGGTTAGATATCCCCCTATACAGAGAATCAAGAATAAAACTATACTTCTTTTAAGCATAAGTATATTTTGCTTCTCCATAACAACAGCCACTCTTGTTTTTCTCTGATTTATTTACAGTAGCAAAGGATTCACGAACCAAATAGCCATTTGCATCATATTCTATTTCAATATCCCATTTTGCACGGCAAGTGATATCGCTTGGTCTTTTAATAATTAAAGCTTTGTTGACGCCAAAGGCTCTTAATATAAAGCCACCATCCTCGCGAGCATAATAATAAATAGAATCTAATCCCGCAGGACGATATATTTTAGATTCTAATTGATACTTTGTTGAAATAGAAAGACTACTAGAGGATTCTGAGATTTTATCTGTTGTCCAATTTGCAAATGTAATATGAAGTGGCAAACGAAGATAATAGGAAGAACATTTATCACTATATTCCTCTAAAGAATCAACAAATTCTACATTTCTTTTAGAAATCGTTTGAGGTACAATCTCATCTGCATAACCAAAATAATTTAAATTACCTTCATAAGAGTATTTTTCATATTTTGTTTCATTTGCAAATTTACTAACGATTTGAGTGACCTCATCATCTGTGATATAGCCCTTCATTGGAGATTTACGATCACTGCAGCCTGTTAAAAAGGCAAGAAGGAAAACAAATCCCAATAAAAGTACACCCGTTAATTTACGTTTCATACTCTTCCTCCTAAGATTAATAAATTTTAATCTCCATAGACTTTTCAGTGATATGAATCTTTGTAATATCATAAACAACCTTAATCGTTTTAGAATCTATAGCTTCACGCTCTGTTTCAATATAGATTTCTTTTACGCCTGTAGCATCCTCCATTTGGCAACGAAGATATCTACACTTGCCATAATCTAACAACTCAAGAACCTGTAATTCAAGACCATCAGATTGGCTTTCTTTATAGGCGTTATGTGGAATTTCTACTAAATATTGCTTAGTAAATACCTTAACACCTAAGCTTTGAATCATCTTGTTAGATATAGCATCAGAGCATAAGGTCAATAAATCATTTGTTTTAAAGAAGAAAATTATATTTGCTAAATTCTTATCATTTTGATATTTAGAATTAATTTCCTTTAGGTTCTTACGATATTCCTTATTTAACTTCTTTTGTGGATAAGCCTCATTATCACATTGATTTACAAATTGTTTAAATTCCTTTTTAAGACCATCTACGTTTCGTTTGAAATTTCCTTTTAAAGCATTTAAATCACTTTCAAAACGAACTGCTTCTAAATTAATTTGCTTTTCAAGTTCGTTTTTCTTTTCTAGATTGAAATTGGATTTAAAGGTTCTAATTTCAGCAGCTCTCTTACGATAAGCATCCTTATCCTTATTCATTGCCTTAAAGGATTCAAAGGCAGATAATTCATCCTCTTTAATTTTTGCATAGGTTTGTTCAACATTACGCGTAATCTCTTCATTATTTAAACGATGCTCTTCTTTAAGTTTCTTTAAAGCCTCATCAAATTCAGTCTTTAAACGAGAGACATTTTCATCTAACGTTTGCTTCTTAGAATCAATTAATGGCTTATTCTTTTCAACAATTGCTTTAGAATCAACCTTGGCCGCTTCTTGTAAACTATTTTGATATTCTTCAGTTAAGGTCTGAAGCTGTGGTAAATATGTGTTATCCACATTTTGTAGTCTTTCTTGTACAACTGAATCGTAGGAATCACCAACATATGTTTTAGCTGTTGCATGATTTAAGAAAATTGCATCAATCTTATCGTATTCTGAAATTGCATGATGAACAACTGAACCATCCTGTATAAATTCAAGTTGTGTAAAATCTAATTCAATAGAATACTTTTTATTTAAGGATAATTCTTCCTTTGTATTTGTAAATAATAACTGATCTGCAATCAATAAGCCTGCAATATTTAATCCATCTACATTCTCTAATGAGGTTAATTCAGCAGTATTACTTACTCCATTTCCTAAGGAGATTGCAGAAGCTGGAATCATCACATCATAATTGCCATCTGCTAAAGTGATTGCTTGTGGAAGTTCATAAGATAACTGTCCAAATTTTAATACATTCTTTTGAACTTTACCTGTAATTAAGTTATCACTTGGAACTCTTGGATTGATTGTATTTTCTGTATTCTTATCAAACATATGAAGCTTAGATACATTAACAGCGGCCTTGGCCATTGCTCCCTTAACTAATCCATATGATGAAGTTCCCTTAATGATAACTCTAGTAGAGGACTCAGAGAATCCATCACCATCTTCGTTTATATCTGCATAAATTAAGGTTTCATTTCCTAATTCCTCAAAATGAGAAACACGAACGTTTATTAAACTCTTAGATTTACTAACCACTTCTGGATCTAAAGAAATATGCTCACATCTTATACCAACAACTACTTCTGAGGTACCATCGAAATATTGTGGTTTCACTTTAGCTAAAGAAGCTTGTGGTACATCTAAACTTTCTTTACTCCATTTAAAATCAATATGAATATTGCTTCCATTTTTCGTTAAAGTTGCATGGAAGAAATTCATTTGTGGTGTACCAATGAATCCAGCAACAAATAAATTGTCTGGATAATCATATAAATTCTTTGGTGTATCCATTTGCATGATACGTCCTAAGCGCATTACAACAACACGCGTACCTAATGTCATTGCTTCAACCTGATCATGAGTAACATAAATAAAAGTTGTTTTTAATTGCTCATGTAACTTAGCAATTTCACTACGCATTTGAGCACGTAGCTTAGCATCTAGATTGGATAAGGGCTCATCCAAAAGCATAACCTTAGGATTTCTTAAAATGGCTCTACCTAATGCAACTCTTTGTCTTTGTCCACCAGACATTGCTTTAGGCTTTCTATCAAGGTATTCTGTTAAGTCAAGCACTTGTGCTGCCCATAATACCTTTTCATGTATTTCTGCATTTGGAACATGTCTTAGCTTTAAACCAAATGCCATATTTTCATATACTGTCATATGTGGATACAAAGCATAATTTTGGAAAACCATCGCAATATCTCTATCCTTTGGTTCAACATCATTTACGATTCGATCACCAATATATAACTCACCTGCACTAATATCCTCTAGGCCAGCTATCATTCTTAAGGTTGTTGATTTTCCACAACCAGATGGACCTACAAAGACTATGAATTCTTGATCCTGGATGTCCATCGTAAAATCAGAAACTGCCTTCGTACCATTAGGATAAACCTTATATATATGTTCTAATCTTAATCCCGCCATAATCTTATTCTCCTTTACTTAACAACTGCAATACTATATGGTGGTAACAAAATACTGTTATCTTTTTGTAAACCGATATACTTATCACCCTTTGTATCTGCAACTAACTGACCTACAACCTGTGTAAAGCCTGCACTTAAATAATCAACATTTAAATTTTCAGTTGGAGAAAAATTGATGATAATTCCAATCTTACTACCGCTATATTCTTTTGCAATAAATAATAATTTCTTTTCATCTCTATCCTTTTCTATTAGAGATATTGTACCTCTAGCAATTTCCGGATTTTGATTTCTTATGAGTAAACACTTCTTATAAAAACTATAAAAAGAATTTTCATCTTCCATTTGATCCTTAACAGGGTCATATGGATATTCATTTTCTGTTGCAGAAGATAATGTATTACAATCTCCTATGCCCTCACCCCAATAAATAGGGATACGAACATTTTCATCAGGTCGATTGCCACCGTTACTTCCAACCATTCCAACCTCATCACCATAATAAGTAAATGTAGCCCCATTCATCATAGATAATAATGCATATTGGAATTTAGATTTATATGGACTAGCACTAGAGGTATATCTAGGCATATCATGATTATCTAAAAATGGTGCTGGAATATAATCTCCTGCTAAAGTTATATTATCTAGCAAGGCATCATAATAACGATTTAACATTCTTCCTTCTTGATTTAAGGAATTTAGTACACCACTAGAAGAATTGCTTACGCTTGTAGTGAAATTGAAGAAAGAATCACAACCACTTTCATAATACTGCTTAATAATCTCTTCAGAATCCCAGCATTCTCCAACTATATACGCCTTAGGGTTGATTTCCTTTACCCAAGAGTTAAATTTGCTTAGGAATTCTATGCTCTTCCTATGGCTTTCCACATAGTAATATTTCACCGCATCTAGGCGGAAACCATCTATTCCCTTATCTAAATAAAATTTAATAAGTTTTTTGAACTCCTCATGAACTAGCTCATTATCCAAATTAAATTCAGGCATATTAGAAGAGAAATTACATTCATAATAATACGTTTTACCTGCAACCAATTGGCAGGTTTTTCCACTTGGAATTTCTGATTTACTATCATAAAAACAATAGAAATCATCCCAACCCTTTTCATCTTCTGTAAGCTTTAAGCCTGCCATAGCCTTTTCATGTGCAGTCTTTGCCTTTGTAAACCATTTATTGTTCAGTCCTGAATGGTTAATTACTAAATCAAGAATAAGTTTAATGTCACGCTTATGACATTCCTCTATTAATTCTTCTAAATCTTCCATAGTTCCATAGCTTTTATCCACTTCATAATAATCTTTCACATCATATTTGTGGTAAGAAGATGAACTATTAATGGGCATCAACCATATTCCTGTAAACCCTAAATCGCGGATATAATCTAATTTTTGAATTACACCTTGTAAATCTCCAATTCCATCTCCGTCAGAGTCATAAAAGGAACGAACAAATATTTCATAATAATTGCGATAATTATCATCTATAATCGTAGGAGCAGATAGATTTTCTTCGATATATTTGCCATATTTTCCACTCTTACTATCTGTGCAACCCATAGATAAGCCTGTTAAAACCAAAGCCATAGCCAAAAATATTTTCTTTATAGCCCTCATATTATCCCTTAACTGCTCCACCAGTTACTCCCTCGACATAATAGCCTTGAAGTAAGAAGAACAATATCATAATTGGAATGGAAACAACCACTCCCGCTGCACAGAATACTGGGAAGTATTTGGTTCCATCTGCTTTTGACATCATCTGTTGTAAACCAACAGCTACGTTATAAAGCTCAGTATGTCCACCAGCCATAACACTTGCTAGCATATAATCTCCCCAAGGAGCAGTAAATGCTAATAATATTGTATATACTACAATTGGCTTAGATAAAGGCATAATAACACGCCAAAATACTGTGTTCTTATTTGCTCCATCAATCATTGCAGCCTCATCTAAAGACTTTGAAATCGTATCAAAGAATCCCTTGGCAACATAATAGTTCATAACACAGCCTGAGATATAAACCAAAACAAGACCAAATAATCCAGGAACACCATTTGCCAAACCAATTTGCTTAAGCATATAGTATGTAACAATCATTCCTAAAAATCCTGGGAACATTCCTATAACTAAAATCAGTTTCATATACCCTTTTCTAGTTTTGAAACGTAATCTTGAAAATGCATATGCACTAATTAGGGTTAATACTGTATTTAATACAGAAACAATTAAAGCAATGATAAAAGTATTTAAATACCATCTCCAAAATGGATATACTGGATCTTTAACTAACGCTATATAATTGTTAAAGGTCCATTGCTGAGGAACAATTAAGTTTGTCTCATACTTTACTGCAAAGGACTGGAGTATTAAATAAACAAAAGGTAATATCCAAATTATAGATATAATTCCCAAAATAACATAAATAACGATTCTACTGATTCTTTCTTTAGCACGCTTGCCACCAGACATTTTTGGATCAGCAAATAAACTTATTTTCTTCGCTTTTATCATTGGAAATCACCTTCATTCTTAACTGCATTCGTTCTTGTATAGAAAATCATTGATAAAGATGCAACAACAATAAACACAATAATTCCAATTACAGATGCAACTCCATAATCCTTAGTGGCTTGTGTCATTGCAATCTTATATAACCACGTGATTAACAAATCTGTTTGACCAGCTCCATACGTTGCCTCTGCATTCACTAGCGTTCCATTCACACTACTAAATGTAGGACCACCTCCAGATAAGAGATAAATAACATTAAAGTTATTAATATTACCTACAAAGTTTGAAATCAAATAAGGTCCTGTAACAAATAGCATATAAGGTAATGTAATTTTCATATACATCTTAACTGGACTAGCTCCATCTATCTTAGCAGATTCATATAAATCCTGTGGTATATTCATTAATAATCCTGAACACATTAGCATTGTATAAGGAATACCTATCCACATATTAACAACTATAATGGTTACCTTAGCAATCATTCCATCCTCTAAAAACTTAATGTTTTCTGTGATTAAACCAAGTTTCCTAAGGATTGCATTAAATGCCCCTAAATCCGTACTTAAGAATTTAGACAAGAACAACAAAGAAATAAACTGAGGAACCGCAATAGTTGTAATTAAAATGGTTCTCCAAAGCTTTTTCAAACGAATTCCTTTTTTATTGATCATCATCGCAACAATCATACCAAAGAAATAGTTAGTGAAGGTTGCAAAAAATGCCCAAATCAAAGTCCATAAAAGGATTTGACCGAAAATATAAGCAAATTGTGCTCCTCCATCTCCTGTTAAACCAAATAACTTAGAGAAATTATAAACACCAACCCAGTCAAATAATTCCTTTGGATTTTGATAGATTGAAGAATAATTGGTAAATCCAACAATAATCATCAAAATTAATGGTATAATTGTAAACATCACAACACCGAATGTTGGGAACGCTAATAATACCTTATGAAAGTTTCTTCCAACTAAGCTTTGTACGGTATCTTTGTCACCAACACGCTTACCAATTTTATTCATATTCTCTAATTGACTGTTTTCTTTTACTTGAATTGTCCAAAGGAATATTAAGATGGCAATGAAGATGATTGAAATTACAAAGCTTAAAAGAATCATCAAACTATCATCTTTAAATTCTGAAACTTCAATTCCTAGTGTAGGATGTGTATAGGATGTTTGTGCAACAAAGCCAAACGTTCCTATTCTTGCCATTGCTGGTGCACCCGTAGATATCATAAAGTAAATAAAGATGATTTCATATAACAAATACATAAAACCTTTTATGTAGGACTTACGCCAAATATGACCAAAGCCCATAATGACATATGAAACCTTAGTCTTCCAATCTCCGCTTATAAAAATTTCATATAAGCTTACAAAATAGTTTGCTATACCTTTTCCAATTTTGGAAAAAAATTTTAGAATCGTAACAGATAAAAAATTCCAAATTACTTTAGGTATAGCCTTAAAAAACGCAGCTATTTTATATAAAAATCTTTTATAAGTGGGGAGTGAAAGATATTCAATTGTTGTCATAAAACCCACCCCTTTTTAAAAAGATGTAGGTACAGACCTCCCCCTAAGGGTAAGCCTGTACCATATTTTTTTCTAATACTTACTTACTTGCTTTAACACTATCATTTAATTGAGTTATAGCAGTTTGAAGGCCTTCTAAATTATCTAAAGTTACATCTCCTGCTTTAATGCTTGCTGTAAAAGTATTTGGAGCTGACCAGAAGTTAGCTGGAACTGCAGTTTGAGCATGAGCAAACTTAGCTTGTTCAACTAAACATTTAACATTTGCATCAGCTAAAACTCTTGATTCAGCAGCTGCCTCTAAATTACATGGAGCTATTCCACCCTTATCAAATCTCTTTAACTGACATTCTTTATCTGATAAGAATTTTGCCAACTCATGAGCAGCAGCTAGACGCTCAGCATTTCCTTGAGCTCTTTGAGGATTAATACCAAATAACTTACCACCCAAGAAAGCACCTAAGTTCTTAGTTTCGCCATCAATTGTAATGGTTGGCATAGGTGCACAAGCATAATTATCACCTAAAGCTTCTTTATAAGTTGCAATATCCCAAGTACCTGCAATACAACCAATTAATCCATTTGTAGGAGTTGGAGCTTCCATTGCATTTTGCCAACAAGGATTAGTCATAATCGTAACTAATGCTTTTGCAGCCTTTAATCCCTTTTCGCCATCGAAATCGGCTGTTACACTATGAACAGCACCATCCTCATCAAATGTCATTTTATAATCTGCACCAAATGTGAATAATGCACCAGCACCCCAGAATGCTTCTTCTAGGTTATAGCCTAACTTTAATCCTTCTTCTGCACAAACTGCTAAAATAGATTCAATAGAACCAGCTTGTGCTGCAGTTAATTTTGACTTATCATATTGTAAATAATATGTGTTGTCACCTGTATAAGGATAAGCATAAAATTCACCATTGAAGGTTGCTAAATCCTTACCTAAATCACTGTTCTTTTCCTCGATAAATGTAGCATTAGCTCCAGATACTCTTGCTAAAGCACCCTTTTCGTATAAAGCAGTAATTTTGTCTGAAGCGAATTCAAATACATCTGGTCCAACAACCCAGTCTTGAACTTCACTATCTACTTTGTCAGGACCATGTTCAACGTATGTAATTTGATACTCATGTGTATCACCAGCAGCTTTTCTAGCAGCTTTAAAATCTTCAAACAATCCTAAATTGAATTCCTTGTCTGAAGCAGTACCTGAATACTCAAGCTTAATTACGTTGCTTGTCCCTCCTTCACTTGTTTCTCCACAGCTTGCTAAGCCTAAAGCTAATACAGCAGCTGCGCCTAGGGCAAATAATTTCTTTTTCATTTTTTCTTCCTCCTTGTTTTTATATTTGCCATTTTGCTTATTCAGCAAAATATTATTGATTTATTAATTTTGGTTTCCCAAATTAATAGCTAAAATTTTATTGAAGATTTTTTTCCATTGAAATCCAATGATTTTATCCTCTTCTTCATTGATAGGAGTAAGATTAGATTCAATCAGTATATGATTTAATCCTAGCTCCTTTGCAGGAAGGATATCGCATTTTAAATCGTTACCTATCATAATTGCCTTATCTAATTTAAAATTCTTCAAAGCTAATCGAAAAAATTCTAAATTAGGCTTTTTTATTCCATAGGCTGATGAAATTGCAATCCCTTCAAAATAATGTTCTATTTTTAATTTTTTTAATTCAGGTAAAGTAAATGCTTCTTGGGCATTTGATAGCACATAAAGTGAATATCCTTCTTTCTTTACCTTTTTCAACAATTTCTTTACTCCTCTATATAGATGAATATATTTTGTTGATGCCTTTCTAAACTGCCAAGCTACTTCTTTAGCTTGTTGTTTAGTTATAGAAAAGAGTTCTTCAAATACCTCTAAAATCTCTATTTCTTCTTTTTCTTTTCCTTGTTCTCTACATATATGCATGTATTTGTTTTTCAATTCTTTAGGAGTATAATCACAATATTTTTTTACCTTTTTAGATATCTGTTTCCAAAATGTTATACTATCCTCATCTGTGTGAATATCAATCAAGGTGCCATATAAATCAAACAATATCGCTTTCATGTTTCGCATATCTCCTCATTTTTTAAAAATAAATTAAGTATACCCCCCCCCCAGTATAATTTGCTTTTAAAAAAATTATAGCAAACTATCCCTGAGAGAGGGTATTTTTTGTTTTATTTATTCTTTCAAAACGATGGAGGATTTCATCGTGAACTGAGAAAACCCTCCATCACTAAGAAGGAGAAAAATCAACAGCACTCAATCTAATCTCTGTTATATTTTACAACATACGCACTAATTTGATTTGCGAGCTTATCTGATAATTGATTTTTTAAAACTCGATAGCTCCAATTGCTTGTTGAAACCGTGGCTGGTAAATTCATTCTAGATGAACCATCTAAGGTAAGAAAATCTTGAATTGGGATAATACATGTATTTGCAATAGAAGCAAATGCAAGCTCTACAACTGTTTCTGTTACAGCTTCATAGCTTCCATTCTTCATTTCCACATTTAGCTTATTACATTCATCCTTTAAATCAAGAAGATATGTATTTAAACTATTTGGATCAAGATCTAAGATATATTGATATAAAGGCATATTATCGTGTGTTCCCGTATAAACAATATAATTTTCTTTATAATTAGAAGGCTTATGTTCATTATCTTTAGAACCATCAAAAGCAAACTCTAATATCTTCATTCCTGGATAATTGGTTTGTTTTAAGAGTGTTCTAACATCATCATCAATAAATCCTAAATCTTCTGCAACGATTCGGTACTCTAGCTTATCTTTAAATAAATCAAATTTTGGTCCATCCATCCATTTTCCAATTCTTGCATTTGGCATACCATATGGAATTGCATAATATTGGGCAAAGCCTCTAAAATGATCTATTCTTAAAATGTCATATAATTCAAAGGCTTTCTGAATTCTTTCATTCCACCAAGCATAATTTGTTTTCTTCATATAAGACCAGTCATATACTGGATTTCCCCATAGCTGACCATCTTCTGTAAAGCAATCTGGTGGACATCCTGCAACAAGCTTAGGTTCCTTTTCTTCTGTTAAAACAAACAGCTCTGGATACTTCCATACCTCTACACTATCATGCGCAACATATAAAGGCATATCTCCCATAATCTCAATGCCTTTAGATTTTGCATAGGAATGAAGCTTATTCCATTCTTCTAAGAACTCATATTGTGTCCATATCCAAAATAAATAATCTTCTTTATACTCTGTAAGAATCTCTTTTTCTAATTCCTTAGAATAGGATTGATATTTTTTCTCCCAAAGATTCCACTGCTGATATTCATGCATTGCCTTAATTGTCATAAATAATGCAAAATCCCTATATTCACCTTTAGCTTCAAAGGTAATAAAATCAGGATCCTTCTTATCAAATTTATCATATGCCAATCGCAATACTTTTGTTTTTTCTGTAAACAACAAACTATAATTCACTTTTCCAACATAGTCAGAAAACTTTCTCGTTTCATAATCCTTCTTTTTTAATAAGCCTTTTTTGTATAATATATCAAAATCGATAAGATAATAATTTAAGGCTGTAGAAGAAACAGACTGATAAGGTGAATCGCCATAGTTCGTTGGTACAAGTGGTAGCACCTGCCATATAGACAGCTTTGCTTTTTCCATCCAATCGATAAACTCATATGCGGCAGCACCTAAGGTCCCTACACCATGTGGAGAAGGTAGAGATGTTATATGTAAAAGAACGCCTGCATTTCTTTTGAAATTCATAGCTACTCCTCCTCGTATATTCATTTTATCGTACAATATAAATATATTGTAAAGCGTTTTCCTCTTTAATGCAAGCGTTTTTATCAAAAATACGAAAATTCTAAAAAAATAGATATTTTTTTCGAAAAAATTTCGATAACTTCACGAAAAAACATTGAAATATCAATATAAAAAGGCTATAATTAAGTAAAGAGGTGCCCCTATGAAAATTAAAGATATAGCTAAAGAACTTCATTTATCCATTTCTACTGTATCAAAAGCATTAAATGGCGCTTTTGATGTCTCAAAGGAAACCAAACAAGCAGTTATTGCCTATGCAAAGGCTCATGGATATAAATCAAGAGACGAAAGACTTACTGTAAAAACCATTAGAAGACTCTGCTTTATTTATGATAATATAACTGCACAATCAAATATTATTATGCCTTTAGGACTATCCTTTTCTACCTATGCACGAAAAAACAACTTTGAAGTAATTCAAGTAGATATTAAAAGCATCACTACTTCTTACAATGACTTTATGAAGCAAAATAATTTTGATGGTGCCTTTATTGCAGGATTAAACTATAAAAGTCCACTTCTAACCGAATTAAAAAGTACAGTATATCCAACTGTACTTTACGATAATATAATAGTAGCTGATATGGTAGCAACCATTCATAATGAAAATATTAATACGATTGCTAGTTTAGTAGAGCTTTTAAAAGAAAACAATCATACAAGGATTGGCTTTATTCATGGCGATAAGAATTCATTTGTTAGTAATGAACGCTTTGCAGGGTATATTATTGGACAAACCATGAACGATATTGATTATAATCCGAAATACGTATATTATGGAGATTTTACAGAAGCCTCTGGAATTGAGGCGGCAAAATACTTTACTCACACAGATGTAACAGCTATCATCTGTGCAAGTGATGTAATGGCCATAGGTTTAATACATGGTCTTGAGGCTGAAGGAAAAAGGGTTCCTTTAGATATTTCTGTAACAGGCTATGATGATTTAGATGTAGCAAAATATGTCAAGCCATCCTTAACAACTGTAAAACAAGACTTAGATTTAATTGGTGAAAAGGCCTTCACTTTACTTACAAGTATTCTAATGAATCGCTCAAGTCAAAGATTGGTTATAAGTGGTGAAATTAAAGTAAGAGATTCTATTGCAAAGCATCAAGAGACTTTATAATTCCAAGTAATTTATTTTTATATTGATCTACTAGTTCTTGAGTTTTAGCCATAACGCTTAACCGAAGGCATTCCTCTGTCCCTGATGGACGAACAATGATTTTGCAATCTTGATTAAGTTCTTTTTTGATTAACTCAATTTCTTTTTGTAATGGGATTCCCATTACTTTTTCTTTATCCTTGACAATAACATTTTGTAAAGCATCTGGATATAAAACAATTTCTTTTAACCAATCCTCTAAGGTGGTATGTGTTTCTTCTAAGACTTGAAGTAATTTCATTGCAATTAAAATTCCATCCCCTGTAGATGAAATTTCAGGCATAATGATATGACCACTATTTTCTCCACCAATAGATATATCATACTCCTCGATAGCCTTTAAGATATATTTATCCCCAACAGCAGTTTCTATAACCTCTATTCCTTTTTTACGTAAGGCTTGAAGTATGCCTAAATTACTCATAATTGATAAAGCAACTCGATTATTTTTCAATTGATTCTTTTCCTTTAAATAGCTTGTAAATATATAAAGTAAAACATCACCATCTACAGCCACTCCATTTTTATCTACACACAAAATCCGATCTCCATCCCCATCAAAGGCAATTCCTAAATCACATTGGTTTTCAATGACAGCAGTAGATAAGCTTTCTAAATGTGTAGACCCACACTTTTCATTAATATTCACTCCATTAGGATGATTGTGAAGGGTAACTAAACTATTCGTAATTAAATTGAATATAAGAGGTGCAGTTTTATACGTTGCTCCATTTGCACAATCTATAGCAATCTTCATATTTGTTGGATAAATATGCTGAAAAAGCATTCTATGATATTCCTTTAATAAAGCCTTGGAATGAATTAATTTACCTATAGACCCTCCATAGGCTGGTGGTTGATTTATATATGCTTCAATTTCCTCTTCCTCTTCTTTCTTAAGCTTTCTTCCTTTATGAATAATTTTAATGCCATTATAAAAAAACGGATTATGAGAGGCAGTAATCATAACACCAATTGCTTGTTCTACTTTGGATAAAAAAACAAGACCAGGCGTTGGAATAACTCCAACATAGTCCACTTCAAAACCTAAAGATAATGCTCCTGCTATTAAGGCAGTAGCAATCATGTCTTTAGATTCTCTTGTATCTGTGCCAACAATTAGTCTTGAACAATTCAATGCTGATAAGGCTTTGCCAACAGAGATAATCAATTTTAAATTTAATTTTTGATTTGGAATACCTCTTATTCCATCCGTACCAAAGTATTTCAATTTTTATCCACCCTTTTATACTTATATTTATCTGCATAAGATGACTTAGTTATTTGTTTGGCTCTTGCAATAGCAAAATCTCCTTCATTTAAACCATCCACAATTGTAGATCCGGAAGCTATATAGCTGTTACTTCCAATCTCTATAGGAGCAATCAAATTAGAATTACAGCCGATAAATACATTATCTCCGATTGTGGTTGTATATTTCTTTTTTCCATCATAATTTACAGTAATTATTCCACAACCAAAATTTACACCACTTCCGCAATTTGTATCTCCCACATAGGAAAGGTGACTTGCATAGGTTTTATAGCCTGTAGTTGTATTTTTGAACTCAACAAAATTTCCTATCCGATTTGCCTCTCCTATATAAGAATTATTTCTGATGTGTGCAAATGGTCCAACTGTAGTATTTTTCCCGATACAAGAATCATAAATCACACTATGTGAAGCTTTAACGCCAGGATATAATACAGAATCTTTTATGTCTGTATTAGGACCTAAAATGGTCTTAGGATAAATTATTGAATGTCCTAAAATTCTAGTTCCTGAATATACTGTTACCTCACCTAAAAAGGATACATCTGGTCCTATGGTTACAGTATTTGCATTTTCAATATAAACACCCTTTAGCATATGCTTTTTTAAAATACGTCTTTGAAATTCTTGTTCAACCAAGCTTAAAGAATATAAATCGTTGATTCCTTTTGCTTCAAATTTATCCTTTATTTCATATGAATCTACTTTGCCTATTTTAGATACTATTTCAACTAAATCTGTCAAATAATATTCTATTTGTGAAATAGATTTTTTTAAAGTAGTGGTGTTCACACACATAAAGCCACTATATACTTCACGAATCTGTTTTTCTTCTACACTGGCATCTTTTTCTTCCACAATACGAACAATTTGGTTTTGTCCTCTTATTACTCTACCATAACCAAAAGGCGAATTGAATCGAATCGTACCTATCGTTAAAAGATTGTTATTGTTTTTATGGAATTGAACGAATTCCTCTATTGTTTCACTCGTAATAAATGGAACATCTCCAGGCAGTATTAAGACATCCCCTTCATCACATATTAATCTAGGTAATGCTGTTTTAACTGCATCTGCTGTTCCCAATTGTTTTTCTTGCAAAACAATATCCACACAGGAAGGTAAGTTAAAATCAGAGTATTGATTTCCTAAAACACAAATAATCTTTTTTAAGGATGTTTTAAAAAGTGCATCTAAAATATAGTTTATCATTGGTTTACCTAATATTGGTAATATACTTTTAGCTTTAGAGCTATGCATTTTCATTCCATTTTCTGTTGCTAATATAATTGCAAAATCCACCTTATCCCCTCATAATATTATAAGAAAATGGGTAGAGATTTAGAACTTTAACTATTTTCTCATTTATTTCACTTTATTAAAATTCCATTATTAATTATGACTTCTTTCTCTATATCAAAAATAGGGTGCCTAAGCACCCTATAAATACTGATATTATTTTCTTCCCCAATGATACGCATCTCCAGATGGTACTGGAAGGCTTGCTCCTGGAATATCTGCGTTTACATTACTTGCAGCGCAGATATCTTCGATTTGAATTTGTTCTTCTTCTAAAACTGGTTTTTCATATATTTTCATTTTCAAAAATCTCCTTTAATTATTATTGTGCACCTTGAACAATATAAGTTATAGGTGACATTAATGGCATACCGCCTTCTAAATCTAAAATAACTTGTACTTTTAATCACCATCCTTGATATTGTTCAAGCAAGTCTGCGCCATCATTAGATACAGCTATTACGCATATTCCATAAAGTGTATTTTCTGCTTCTTCACAAACAATTAAACCATCTTCAGAGTCAGTGAATGAATAAGTTGCTCCTGAGCCTGTAACAATATTCTTTGCTAAAATAAAGTGTGAAGTATCATTAAGAATTAGGCTATTATTATTAGCATTAGTAATGTTAATACGGATTTTTCCAGTATTGATATAATTTTCCATCACTTCAACTTCTGCTGTACCAACATTTTTAGCAACCATAACAACTCTAATTAATTCTGTGCCTGCTTCATTATATCCATGATCTAAATAGAAATCAGTAGAAGCCTCTACCTCTGGATCTTTTTCAAATGCAAGCTCTGTAATATTAACACCACTTGCAGGGCTTCCTAAAATATAATGTCCAGCTGCTGTAATTTTGTATTCTTGTACAGCAGGATTTGATGTAGGTGCAACAAATTCATGTAAAAATGTACCCTCACTAATTGTGTTCATATATAAATTCAATTTACGAGGATCACCAGTTGATGAAGAGCTTTGAACTTTCACCTTTAAAGTACCTGAATCCATAACATCAAATTCAATTGTTTTAGTATTAGAAGATGTATATCCTATAACAGTATTACCATCCTTAATTTCAGAGCCAGCAGGAACTTGTGCTCCACCTAATTTAAGTCTTTTTACACCTGATGAACTATCTACTACAACAGTACTTGTCTCGCTAGCATAAACCTTAAATATAGACTCTGCTAAAATTTCATTTGAATCATAGGTTTTTTCTTCTAAGTGATTAAAATTTAGAGTTGTATTTAATGAGTCATATGCTTCATAGTATAATTGTTCTTCAGCATTATCTAATCTCTCTTTTCCTTCAACAACTTGTGAAACTTCTCTTTCAGCAGCTAATAACACCTTATATTTTGCTTTTAAAGCCACAATTGTAGGATAAGAGTCTGCTGTAACCATAACTAAAGCATTAACACTATCAACAAAATCAGCAACTGCTGCATCTTTTGCTTGTTCAAAAGCCTCTAAAGCGGCATCATATGTGGCAATATTAGAAATAGCAGTACGATCATCACATGCATCAACAGCAGCTTTTGCAACATTTATCTTATTCAAACATTCTTGTGTATAAGATACTGTACCAATTGCAGTAATGGCATCTGCTGCACTAACTTTTAATGATTTAATATGAACATCAATTTGTAAAAATACAACATTTGAATTTCCTGTAATTGTTGGCCCATCAGATGAAGTGAAATTATCTATTGATGAAGTTTTCAATACTTTATTGATATTATTAGCATCAGTTGTTACGGATACCGCTGAAGATCCAACTGTAACTACTTTATTCTCACTATTTGTATACCAATAGAAATCGATAGTAGCAATCTGCTGATCAGATAATTCACTTAAATCAATCGTAAATGTACGGTCACCACCGAATGCCATTTCATCAGGGAAAGTCTTACCTGTATCATTCGTTGCTTCAGAAAATGCAAAAGCATCATTATACTTATTAGTTGAGGGTGGCATTAAAAGCTTAATTCCGTTTCTAGTAATTGATGTACTAGAAGGTGCTTGCTTATTACTACTCTTTGCAACGCCAACATAAAAATCTCCAGCAAAGAATGATGTAGTGCCATCTTCTACTTCTACTGTTGCGTTTACTGTTACTATTGCCATTGTGAATGCAAATAATGCTACAAAGGCAAGTAGTAAACTTCTTATTTTTTTCATATTTTTTTCTTCCTTTCTGTATTTACCTTCATTATACCCCCCCCCCCGCATACATTTGTCAAGGAAGATGTTTTGTAGTACAAATGTTCTACAACAAAAAAGCATGATTATAAAACTAATTCAATCATGCTTTTTAACTCTTTATATATTTTTTTCAAAATGTAATAATTTTTCTTTGATAGATATTCCACCGTTATATCCAACCATACCTCCGTTTGTTCCTATTACACGATGACATGGAATAATAATAGAAATAGGATTTCTCCCTACAGCTCCACCAACTGCTTGAGCTGACATTTTTTCTTTACCCATTCTTCTTGCAAGCTCTAAAGCTAAAGCTTTATAGGTTGCAGTTGTCCCATATGGAATTTCACATAATAGTTTCCATACCTCTAGTTGAAAAGGACTTCCCTCTAAATGCATTGGTAGTTCCTTTAGAGATGGTTTTTCATTATTGAAATATCTTTTTAACCAGTCCTCTGTTTGTAATAATATTGGGATTTCTTTAGACTCCATTTTTTGCAAATCAAAGTGAGATTCTAAAGATTGTCCTTCTATCCATAAAGCAATTAAATATTCTTCACTACAAACTATAGTAATTGTTCCTAAAAAGGAAGCTAATTTCTTATAATATAACATACTTCATTCAACATATAATCAATCACAAATATGATTATACATTCTCCTTTTTGTTATGTTTCCATGGACGTTTTTTATCAAGCCAGCCATGCTCTTGCCAATACTTACAATCTAGTCCGGCTACACCTTTTTTGTATACTTTTTTTTGAATTAAACGGCAGAGCTTAAATTTTATTTTCGTAATCCATTTTGTATGTGCTGGTTTTTTATAATTTATTTTTGCAAATCTATGAGCAAGTTTATTTACCTTTTTTGTAAGTTCGTTTTGTTTCCTTTTAGAAAGTCTATCCCAAAGAATATCACTCATAAGCGAACCACTAAAAACACCTATTTTAGATATTCCCCACCATGATAAGCTATGCTTTATATCTTTTGCTGCTTGCTTAGCTCCTGCACCAAGGCATTGCGTAATAATAACAGCTCGTTTTCCAAACAAAGAAGGGTCAGGTCTATGTGGCATCCATAGGTAAGCAAAATGATCAAGCATTGCCTTCATTGCTCCTGTAGTATGCATAACATATGCAGGGGATGTCATCACAATTAAATCAGCTTCTAATAAGGATTTTTCAATTTTATTTATATAAGAAAAATCTTTACAAGTATTCTCCCCATTCATAAAACAGTTTGTACATCCCACACAAAAGGAAGGACAATCCTTTGGAAGATAATATTCTGTGATTTTTGAAATATCTTTAAAATGACTTAAAAAAATCTCCTTTAGCTTATAAGTCACACCCCGTTTTTCGCATCCATTTATCACTGTAATTTTCATTTTCCTACCTCAAATTCAAACTGTCTTTACAACACACATACTAAAAAGCCCCACCAGAAGATTCATTTTCTCCTTCCGCAAACTTTACTACATTCTTTGATTTTCTAACAAATAGTAAAAATCTATTTGATTAAAGCAGGCCGTTATGATTTCTTTACCATCAAACGTATTGAATCTCTATCTTCCTGTTCCATCTTCTTTCTTATCAAAGATTAACTTTTTACTCGTTCTTCTCCAAAACATTATCAATAGAGGGCTCTATATCCTTTAACATTAAATCACTTTTTATAGCCTCATATAGATTGCTAAAGTCTTCTGTAGGCTCAATATAATTTGGACAAGTAATTTTATTATCTTCTATATATAATCCACTATAATATACATTATTTCCTTGAAGATTAAAATCAGGAATTTTTCTTAAGGTATCCTCATCATAATCATAAAAAATTTCAAAGCCAATAAACTTCTTGCATTTTTCTAAGGATTTGTTAGGTGGAATAGAATTGTTTTGTTCTTCATCCTGATTAAAATATTTTTCACAATTCCGTACTAAAACAATCTTATAAGCATTTGTTTTATCTACTTTAAGATAGCTTATTCCATAAGGCGTGACTCTTGGTTTATACCCCTTCTTTTGCAAATTCTCATCCATATCCTCTGCTAGATAAAGATAGGATTTTGTTGGATAATTTTTAGGCTTTGGTTTATATCTAAAGCTTTTTACTGATGCCATTTGAATTGCGATAGTCATATAGATAAAAACAATAGCAATCAGCACAATAAACACTTGAGTCCAAGCGCCTTTTGTCTGTGTCACCCCAATAATAAGTCCAACAGCAAGCAAAAAGCTTACTGCTACACTAATCCATAAATATCGTGTCTTTATATTTCTCATGGCTTACCTCTTTTCTAAATCTATAGCGCCCAAATCAAACACCATAGCTTCTATATAGTGATTATATAATGAATAAAAACTAGGAACAGGACGATAAAATTTCAATCGTACGTTATCTGCATCATAAACAAAGGTTTGATTAAACTCCTTCTTCGTATTAACTACAACCTCTTTTGCAATGCGAATTGTTTCAGGTGTATCATTTTTAAATATAATCAAATTCACAACCGAATTATGTCCCTCTAAAATCACTGCATCTATTTTATCTTTTAATGCTTCATAATTATAATTTTGTTTTATAAAACCATTTTCATTATCAACAAAGGTGAAAATAAAAATTGTTCCTTTAAAAAGACGAGTATATACCTTTCCAAAATTATCTTTTAAAACCAAAATGTCTTTTGCATAAACCATATTAGATTCAAAATAATGATAGGGTTTAATATCATAATATCCTAAACAATCTAGCTTTTCCTTTGGCTTTTTTTTAAAAAAATTAAACATAAACAATCCTCATTTCTATCATGTATTATACTTGGTTTAACCTCTATTGTCAAAATGAATGAACCACATTGCAATATGGACAAACGATTTCCATTTCTTCATTGATCTTTGTAATATTTCTAAAACACATTTGGGCTTCTAGCTTCCTCTTTCTTAGCCAAGGATCACCTTCCACTCGTGATTTTGTTAGTCCTGCTATTTTAGTATAGGAATACGTTTTTTTACTATTAGAACAATACCCATATTCAATTATAGTTCTACAAGATAAGCATTCATAAATAGGTCGATTTGTCATAGAGGATTCTTCATTTAAAATCAACTGATGATTACAAAACGGGCAATCTTCTCTTTTGTTATCAGAATAAATCATCCCTTTTAAAAGAAACTGCTCTATTCTTCTAAAGGATTCTAAGCTTGTCATGCTGATTTCTAAGGAAGAAGCAAAGTCAAAAGGATTACAGCAAATATACTCATCTGCTATTTGTTCTTCCATTATTGTTTTTATAAGTGCTTCATTATCCTTAAATATCGTAGGAATTAAAAGAATTGTATAGGTTGTATCCTTTTTAAAGCTTATGGATAAAATAGAATACTTTTTGGTTTGGATTCCTTTTAAATTCAATTTCCATGCTTTGAATTGAAAACTCATATTTAATCTAGAAAATAAAATTGCCTTATCCTTGTCACAATCAAAATTAAAATGCCCAATAGAAAAAATAGTTAATATCACACAGAAGTGATAGTAATTCTTCTGTAAAGCATTTAAATTCACCTCTTCAAATTCCTCTACACCACCAATGTGACGTAGTGAAAAATATTTAGAAAGCTTATAAATTTGATGATAATCGCGATGCATAGACAAAATATTTGTTTTCCGTGTTTTTAAATTTTTAGGTCTAGCTTTATTGTTTTTATAAACTGGACGTTTTAATCTAGGCACAAGTGTATTCATAATAAATTGTAATTTATTTAAACAACGCATTGAAACACCATAATAGGAATCAAAATTACGACTATACCCTGTATGAAGCTTACCTAAAGCCAAAAAATAATTCAAGTGATTTAGGCGCTCTAAAAGATTAATTTCTATAGTTTGATTTGTGTAAATCAATTCCTGTAAAATTCTTAGATTATTTCTTGCAAAAGCTAAAACCTCATCCACTGTTTTACAAAATATTAAGTTCTCATAAATTCCATAATTATCCTCATAGGTTCTTGTTAAAAGCTTAATTGGTTTAATTTCATCCTTCGTTACATCAGACCAAAGCTCGCTATGAGAAGAGATATGCTGAATTGTATTATTGTTAATAATTCGCACAGATTCAGTAGGAAGAATTACATTTTGTTCCTTAAGATGAATGAATGGTTTGGCAAAAATCTGCTTCATCGCAGGTATGGTTTTAATAATATTATTGATGTCCTCTTCTAAAGCTTCAAAGCTAAAATCAGGTTCAACAGTAAACAAAGTTAAATCATGAACCACTGCATAATCTAGCTCCATATATGTTAGTTTTTTATTATTTTTTAAAAATTGTTCTAGCTTAGCATAATATTCGCTAAGCTTACTAAACTCTGCCTGTTCTTCATAACTAAAGTCCATAAATCTAATCCTCATTTAGCTTACGAACAAAAGCACTACATAAAGATAAGCCAAGCTTATCAAATTCAATAGCTAAAGCTTCTTTATTCTCTACAATCTTTACTTCTAGCTTAGAAACAACCTTACTTAATAAAATCTTTTCAACAGCATCATTTAAAACAGCATCCTTATCACCAAAACAAGCACAATAAATTTTTACAAAGTCTTCCATTTGCTTTAAAATACGATTTCCAAAGGAAATATTATATGGAAGCAATAGTTTTTCTACCTTTTGAATAATCTTATTCTCTTCTGCATCAAAGCTATAGCTTTCTTTTGCCTCTTTAAATAGGTTAGCAATTCCTTCATAGGTTACAAATCTTTGATCTAATGGTTCACTAAAGGAATGAATCTTAGGAGCACGCTTATTAAAATTCATAGTTTGAGCTCTATCATAAACCTTATCACTAATTTCGAAGGTAGATTCATCACGATTGGCTGTTCCTATAAACCAAACATTTGTAGGAATATCGATTGTATGATCATCTGTTAAACCATAATAAGAAATCTGTTCTTGATTTAAAGTACGGTATAGCTTTACATTTAAAAGCTTAATTTTACGCAAATGTTCTTCGTGTTCCATTAATGATAAAAAGTCAGAAAAATAATATTCAATTCTACTTAAATTCATTTCATCTAAAACAATAAAGGTTGGAATTTCTGAGTTTAATCTAGCCTTATATAAGCATTGTGTAAATTTCTTTGGGGTAAAGCATTTACTAAATTCATTATAATAGCCTAATAGCTCATTTTTGTCTCTCCAAGAGGATTCTACTTCTACAACCTCACAGGTTCCTAAAATAGCTTCTGCAAATATTTTAGGTAAGCTAGTTTTTCCTGTACCACTCATACCTTGAAGAATTGAAAGCCTAGAAGCACCTAAGCCTGCAACAAAGGTGGCAATATCCTCTAAGGAATAGGAAAGATGAAGTCTACATTCTCTTGCGTAATCCACCACAAAACGTACTAAATTAGGAAGTGTAAGATTTTCAAACAAATGCATTCTTCTTTCTTCTAAATCCTCCTTAAATTGTTCTAGCTTAGAATCTAGTTCTGTAAATGCTGGGCAAGCATCAAAATCAAATTGAATAGCTGGCGCATCAGTAGTTCTTAAAGAGGATTCTACTTCATCTAAGCAAGTAGGCTTTTTTTCTATGTCTTCAATTTTATAATTAAACAAGCCTCGAACAAGCATAAAAATCAATACAGCTAAGCTCGCAACAAAAAGATATATGCTTTGACTAGATACTTTATACTCATAATTTGTTGGTAATGAGATATTATAGGCTGTTAACACACTTAAAATGTTTTCTTCATTAATCTTTTGAGCAATTTTGAAATAAAAGCCATATAGTCCAATCAGCAACATAAAAACAACATTTGCTATAGCAGTCAATTTAATTATCTTAGGGTATTCCTTATATTTAGAAAAATATCCAACTAAAGATAAAAGGAATAACACTGCAGAAATAAACAAGACCCCAAATAAACTAAAGGCTAAAACCTGAAAGCCACCACTTAAATCTTTGTAGGTGGTTAATAGCTTATATCCTGATAAAGATACTTCACTTTTAAATGAACTTATAGTCGTTTTAATTTCAATAACATTAAAAGCTAAAGTTAAGAAAGTAATACCTGTTAGTAAAATAATACATAATAGTGGTTCTAATTTATGCTCTTGATTTGATCCTATTTGCTTTGTTTCATCAAAATGAATTCCTAATTTTCCCTGAATAATAGAATATCCTATAAATAAAACTGCCATTAACAATAAAGGAATAAAAGCTATAGATGAAGCATCTCCTTTTTTAATGTTAATATAAAAAGACACAAAATAACCTGCCAAGAAAAATAACAAGGTAAATACAATATTACTATAAAGATAATTCTTTGAGCTCTTTATAAAAGCTTTATCTGACTTAAAATAATAAGAAAGCGTTGATATAAGATATAACAAACTCAAAAGAAAGCCTACAAAAAAGAGAATAAAGAAAATGTAGATATAAATTGGATAAGAATTATCCGTCATCGCATAAATAAGAAAGTACGATGTTGAATGAAGACCTTCAGTAGCTGTATACATTGGGATAATGAATATTGTGAAAAATAAACCTAAGCTCACCCATTCCATTATCAATATAATACGTTTATATAAATTCTTGAATTTGGAGTACTCTATATGCTCATCCTCTTCTATAAAATCTTTACAAGCAATATGTCTATAAATCAAATAAGCTAAAGCTACCGAAGAAAATAAAATAGCAAATGTAAAGCATACTAAGGCTAAAGCTCCTAACAATCCATATCTAATATGTACAAATAAAATCACTAAAGTAGAAATTAAACTCCACGGAATAAGCACATAATATCCTAACCGTTTCTTTTTTAAAACCAGTAAAATTGTACTCACTAAAAAAAGAACTATCTCAAGAACAAAAATAACAATAAAGGCTACACAAAGATAATTTTCTACGGGTCTGTTTTTATACAAGGTAGCCATTTGCCAAATAGATTTCCCTTTATAATTTCCGATTAGTTTTAATGAATATGCTATTAATGAAAATAATAGATGAAAAGTAGTGGAAACAATAAAAATAATCGTTTCACCCAATCTTGATTCTAAAATTTTTTTCATCAGCCATACCTCCTCACATTGATATTATTATACCTATTTTAAAGAATAATGTCAAAAACAAACTATACTTATCCTATAAGTCTCTTGTATTTTTTTCAGTTTTCTCATATAATAGCCTTAAAATTAGGAGGTGCCTTTATGCAACCAGCTTTTATTAATAAAAAATCAAAAATCTATTTAGTAGCTCCTTCCTTTGGCTGTACTACATCTCCATATGAGGAAAGATTATACAAGGCAATTGAACAGCTTAAAAATTTAGGACATGAGGTTATAGTAGGCCCAAACTGCTTTTTAGCAGAAGGAAAATGTGCTTCTAATACTCCTAAGCTTAGAGCCAAAGAATTTATGGATGCCTACAAAAGTGATGCGGATTGTATTCTATCTGTAGGCGGCGGAGAACTTATGTATGAAATCTTAGACTATATTGATTTTGAGCAAATAAAAAATCTTCCACCAAAATGGTTTGTTGGCTTCTCTGATAATACCAATCTAACCTTTACTTTAACTACACTTTGTGATGTAGAAACTATATATGGTGCTTGTGCAGGTCATTTTCACTTTAAAAAATATACTTATGATGTTTTAGATACATATGAAATGCTAAAAGGCAAAAAGGAATTTAAGGGGTATCCTAAATATGAATCTTTACAAGAAAAGCTAGATCCTTTCGCAAACTATAATTTGGATACGAAAAAAGTGATTACAGCTTATAACTATAAAGAGCCATTCAAAGGAACTATACTAGGTGGAAACCTAGATATTATGCAACTGCTTTGTGGAACACCTTATGATATGGTTAAAGAATATACTTCAAAGCATACTGAAGGAATTATCTTTTATCTTGAAGCATGTGATTTAAATGTTGTAGGAATTAAAAGAGCACTTCTTCAGTTAAAACGCTCTAGTTGGTTTCAAAATATAAAAGGTTTCCTAGTAGGAAGACCTCTATGTATCGGAACTGAATTTGCAGGCGTAGATCATTTTAATGCAGTTATTGATGTATTAAGTGAATATAATGTACCTATTTTATTAGATATTGATTTAGGCCATATTGCACCAACATTACCTTTCCGTAATGGAGCATATGCTAAAGTAGAATATAAGAAAAATAATATTTTTATAACTTACGAATAGAAGCAGGCAATCGCCTGCTTCTTCTTATTCTCCAACAAGAATTTGATATGGAGAAATTTTTTTGATTTTTAAAGATAATATACATAATAACGCAAAAGCGAATAAGACAAGTAAAACCCCTGCTAGTACAATAAATAAAATTGGAATAGTAAACGTACACTTAACAATACCTATCCCGCTTAAGAATAAAGCGGTAAGTGGATTAATGATAAAGCTAGATATAGTTAATCCTATAATAACTGAAATAACTATTGTCGGCATAAAAGATAAAGCTGTTTGGATAATTAACTGTCTAGCTGTAAAACCCATAGACTTCAAAATTCCATATTCCTTTTTCTTATTGTTTAACATCGTACGTACAAGCAAGAAAAGTACAAAGGCAATAATCACACCAGATATCACAAATATTGCAATAACAATGATTGTCATTAAAGAAACGTAAACACCAGCTGCCCCTTCTATGGTTGTTTGGATATTGATTGTTCCATTTATTGATCCAGCAAATCTTTCCTTCATTTCTATATGAAACAAATCAATATCTGTTTTCTTATCAAGATTAATGTAATAGCTAAGATCTGGAATCTCGCCTAGCTTTTCATATCCTTCACGAGTAAATAAGCAATCTCTACCTAAATAATTCGTGACCTGAGTAAAACCACAAATCAAGTATTTTTCCTGTTTTCCATTAGCTGTAATTTCTATTTCATTACCTATCTTAAAGCCTCTTTCCTTAGCATATTTAGCTGCTAAAGCAATTTCATTATCAAATTTAGGAAATCTTCCTTCAAAAACAACATCTTGGTTATTGATTCTTGAAAAATCATCACAGAGTGTTGCCTGAAGCTCTGCCCCTCCAACATGAGATACATTTAAAGAAGTATAGAGATAAACCTTTTTCACTCGATCATCTTGCTTAAGTTCTTCTATAAATTCTTCTTCCATTTTACTATTAATACTGATACAGCTGTCTGCAGTTTCCCCTACAATCAAGTTTAAAAATGGCGTCATATCTCTGATAACATTTTCAATCATCAATCCAGAAAATGCAACTACTAAAGAAAGAATAAGCATCGTAATGCATACCGTCAAATTGTGTTTAATTCCTGAAAATGTTGTTTTAAGGGCTAATGCTAAATTTAAAGGCGCTTTCGTTTTTTCAAGTGGAATATGATTTTCCTTGAAATTATGTGTTTGAACACCAAAACGTAGTGCAACAATCGGTTCTATTTTTTTAATTCTTTTAGAAGCCAAAAATACAACAAGTAAAACAGCAACACCTAAAATCAAAACTGAAAGTATAAAAGGCAATATTAGAAAATGCATTTGATAAGGAATTCCTGTTTGAGCAATCATCATTTCATTCACAAATGGAAATAAAGCATAGGAGATTCCCACTCCAAGAATTGCCGCTAACAAAGTCAATCCTAAAAACTGAACCAATTGAGTACAGATGAGCTGGATAGATGTATAACCTAATGCCTTCAGTGCACCTAAATTTTTCATATTAATTTGAATATAATTAAGAATACTTGAAGCAATGACCACAAGGGCTATCAATAACACCAAAAATGCCATAGCACTCATAATTCCCGAACAAATCATTTGAGAAATATACCGAGATTGTACAACAATATTATAGCAATTGCTCATCATAACTGCAGTAGGAAACTGCTTAGACATCAAGCTTTTTATTTCAGCTTCAAATTCTAGATTTTTTGTTTTATCTTTCAAGCGAACAGAGCAAAGAGTTGCTAAAGAAGCGTATTTTGTCTCTTTTAATTCTTGATACTTATCCTCTGTAAGAATAAGTTCTGTAAGAGCACAATTGTGTGATCCCATCATAAGATTATTAAAGAAACCGCATACTGTATATTCAACAATATGACTTCCAATAGAGATTTCTATACTTTTACCGACATCAATATCTTCAGATTTGTAAAGCATAGGTAAATAGATCCCGCTAGTAAGATTCCCTTCTTCTACAATTTCAGAACGCCCAACAGAACGAGTTAAAGCCGTTTCTTTTTCCAAAAAGATAAACCACCCCGTCATTTCTCCGCCATTATAGGGAAAGGTTCCAGCCATATGCATACAATCATCTAAGCAGTATTTTGAAACGTTAGATTCCTTTTTAAGTATTGTCTCTAAAGAATCTTGAACTTCTCCTTGTGCATTATCTACTGATAAAGTTACATGCTCTGCATTTAATTTTTTATGATATCGGTCAAAATTGGCTTTATAATCCATTGAAAGCATCAGCCACAGATTCAGCATAACTGCAGCTATAAAGATAAGAACAATAATTGAAATGGTTTGCCCTTTCGCTTTACGTATATTCGATAAGGCAATTAAAAAGCACTTTCTCATCTTACCACCCCATCTGCTTTAAAAAGTTGGCAAGCTTCTCATGTCTTTCTGTATTCCCATGTTCATATTTTCCTAAGTCGCATTCTCCTAAGATGACACCATCTTTCAAATATAAGATACGATTTCCTCTTCTTGCAGAACGCATATCATGGGTAACCATGACAATACTCTGCCCTTTTTCATTTACTTTGGTAAGCGTATCTAAAACATCAATTCCTGTTTTACTATTTAAAGCACCTGTTGGTTCATCTGCAAATACAATTTCTGGATTGTTGATGAGTGCACGTACAATTCCAACTCTCTGCGCCTCTCCTCCAGATAGCTGAGAAGGAAATTTTTTTTGAGTTTCTTCTGGAATATCTACTGCCTGAAATAATTCCTTTGTTTTTTGAATTAATGTTTTTTTATCTTTAGTTACCAAAAGTCCAGCAGTTAACACATTATCCATTACACTCATTGTTTCTAGAAGATAAATTTGCTGAAATACAAATCCACAATGATTTCTTCTAAATATAGCAAGCTTGTCCTGGGATAACTTAGAAATCTCATTTTCCTTAAACCATATGGTTCCTAACGTTGGCGTATCCATTCCAGATAGTGCATATAATAATGTAGATTTCCCTGCACCACTAGCTCCCATGATAACAGTAAAATCTCCTTGATATAATTCTAAGTCAATGTTTTTTAAAACATGCTGCAAAACACCACCATTAGAAAATGTCTTACATAATTTTTCTGTCTTAAGTGAAACTTCTTTTTCCATATACTTCCCCTTTTTATGCTATGCAAAAATTATTTATTCTCTACTTCTAGTTCTTTTCCATTAGATATAAATTGGCAAAATATTAAAAGTAGAATTCCTGCAATTATGCCTCCCAATTCAACAGGAAAATTTAATTCTGTTTCAGGTGTTACCAAATGCATAATGCATGTCCCAATTATAGCAGGAACTGTTGAAGTAAGTATCAAAAAGATACCTGTCTTTTTTAAATAATGCTTCACTTTTTCACACGCTACTGTTTGTTCTTTTACGATATGAATAAAGATATTATCTACATTCCATAGCAAGCCAATTACCATAAATGCATATAATGCCAATGATCCAAATAATACTGCAGTTTCACCAGTAGTAAGTGATTTTATTGTATGTGTGCAAGAAAGAGTAATAGCAAGAATAATAAATACTAAACAAACTACACAAGCCAAGCAATAAAGGACCTTAAAAATCCTACAACATATTTTTCCCATTTCTACAATTTTGTTTTTTGTTTCCATAATAAACATTCCTCCTTTTATTTGCTTCTATTATAACGGCTATACAATTAAAATGTCTTTAATAATTTCTTAAATAGTTCTTAAATAGTTCCACTTAAAGATAAACAAACGATTACCTTTAAACCATGTTTTCCGTTTTCTATAATTAAGTTTCCATTCATTTCCTTCATAAAATAATCAGAAATATAGAGGCCTAATCCAGCACCCTCAATAGTATTTGCATTACTTCCTCGTTTAAATTTTTCTTTGAGTAAAGGAAGTTCTTCTTCTAAAACACCCTTACCAAAATCTTCAATATGTATCTCTAATATTGAATCTAATACCTTTGTTTTAACTTCTATTTTAGTATTTGCATATTTATACGAATTCGCAAATATATTATCAAAAACCTGCTGTAATCTAAGCTTATCTATATACACCATACATTCTGGAATATCAGGTATCCTTGCAAAGCCTAAATAATCCGCAGCTTTCAGCATATCTTTGACTACTTGACTATTCATATCTATCGCAGAAACATTCAGCTGTTCAAGTTCTTCTAAAGTAGCTGTGAATAAATTATTTATCAAAACATTTATTTGATCTGCCTTAGTAACAATTTGAGTATAGTTTTCCTTCAGTTTTTTCTCTTTTGCTAAAGTCTGCCCAACCTCAGCTGCTGCCTTTATACTAGCAACAGGGGTTTTAATATCATGAGAAAGCTTGGCAACTAATTCCTTTTTACTGATATTTGCCTTTGCCTCAGCAAGTCTTGCTTTTTTAAGTTCGCTCCGCATAATATCAAAGCTTTCCGTAAATGCCCCAAAAATATTCATTCTATCCATAGTAAGTGGAGCATCTAAATTCCCACCTGCAATGCTTTCTGCAAATCCTTTTAGTCTATGGAAAGGCATTATCATATTTTTATAGATTAATAAAAAATACCCACCACAAAGCCCTACTTGTATAATTGTGACAACAGAAAAAAGAATACTAGCCACTCTTTTTTGTTCCATCAAAACTTCACTACTTGTATTATAAATGATAACTCTACCAACAATTTGATTATCTATTTCTATGAAAAGAATAGTATCTTGATGCTCAATTGCTAAATTTATGCTATCACTGATTCCTTCTTTTGTTTTATATATAACTTCATCCTTATTATTTAGTACCACATATTCACATTTTGTTTCATTTATATGTTCATCTATAGTATTCCAATCGTTTTTTAATGAATTAACAACCTCATTTACCGCAACCACATCCTGCTTAATTTCTTTTGAAGGAATAATCATAAAAACAAAAATAAAAATTTCAACAAGGAATACAATTAAAAAAATAAACCCTATCCACCACTTCTTCATAGCTTGTCTCCTGCTTTAAAAATATAGCCATCCTTCCAAATGGTAATGATATACTCGGGATGATTAGGATCTCTTTCAATAGCCTCTCTAATTTTTCTTATATGGACATTTAAAGTTCCATCCTGTGTAAACTTATCCTCCCAAACAGATTCAAAAAGCTGTTCCTTAGAAACAACCTTACCTTGATTTTTCACCAAGTAGGATAAAAGCTTAAATTCTAAAAAAGTTAATTTACATAATTGATTGTCTACAGTTACCTGTTTAGACTCAAAATCAATACGAAGTCTGCCATCTGTATATACTAAAGTTTCACTTTGTTTATATCGCTTTAACACGGCCTTTACTTTTGCAAGTAAAACTCCTAAAGAGTATGGCTTTTGTATATAGTCATCCCCGCCAATATTTAAAGCAATGATTTTATCATCGTCACTCGTTCTAGCAGAAACAAATAAAATAGGAAGATTAAGCTTTTCTCTTATTTCTTTGCACAAATCAAAGCCACTACCATCACTTAAATTAATATCTAATAAGCAAATACTTGCTGTATTCGTTTTAAAAAAGGAACGGCATTCTTGGGCACTATACACTGCAAGTGTAGAAACACCAAATAAATTGAAATACTCTGCTGTACTATCTGCAAGCATCTTTTCATCATCTATAATAATACAATCCACTCTCATAAAAACCTCCAATTTTATTATACCTCTTTTATATTAGAAAAACTTTAAATAAATCTTAAATTTAAAAAAAGATAAAAGGCTAACCTCTTATCTTCTAATATACAAAGAATAGTATACCTAAGTACTGCACGATTGCACCACAAAGAACAAAGAAATGCCATATAAAGTGTGCACTTTTCACACTTTTCTTTGCAAACGGAATCATTCCTAATGTATAAACAATTCCACCACCCAAAATCATCCAAAGTAAATTTAAATTGTTTCTTATCCAATCAGGAATAAATATAAGTCCACTCCAACCAATCAAAAAATATAAGCCATAATGTAGCCATTTAATTCTTCCTGGGCCAAACACACATACAAATGTAACACCTGTAATAATGAATACCCACTGAATTATAAACAAGACAATTCCCAATGTATTCCCCCAATATACTAGATATAATGGCGCAAATGTACCTCCAATCAAAAGATATATGGAGGTATAATCAAATCTTCTCCAAAGTCTTTTCACTTTAGATCCACCTTTAAAGGAATGATACAAACAGCTCATTAACATCATAAAAAACATACTAAATCCGTATACAATAGAGGCTGTTATTTTTAATCCAGTATCACTTTTTAAAATCATCAGAATAAAACCTACAATCGCTAGAATTGCTCCAACACCATGTGTAACTGCGTTTCCAATTTCTTCAAGAACTGGACGCTTCGGAGGTTCGTTTAATTTTCGAATTTTCTCCTTCTTTTCCCTTTTCTTTATCCTTATTGGTTCTAAGCGAATCTCTTCTTCTTGTTTAGCTTCAGCTTTGATTTTTTTATATTCTTCTTTTTCTTCAACTTTTCTATTTTTTTCATTTAACTTTTGATTTTTCTTTTCTAATTCTAATAATTCTTTTGATTCTTCCATAGTATCACCTATGCTTGATTATATCACAAACACATCATATATTCAATAGCATTAGGTTATCTAGTTTAAAAAACTATATTGTGAAACACCAAAAAGGAAGACAAAGTTTAGTTTCAGAAAGCGTGTAGTTTTTAAAAAGAAAAATTACACTATGCTTTATTGCTTAAAGGGACAAAAAAAGATATAATAGAATTGATTAAATGAAAGAAAAGGATGGGATACTATAAGTGTACCTACTGTTTGTTTCTTGTTATTATTATTATTTATTTAAATATTTTAGGAGGTCTTATTTATGACAATTTATGATTTTACTATGAAAGACGCACAAGGTACCTTAATTAATCTATCTGACTATAAAGCAAAATACTTCTAATTGTTAATACGGCTACAGGCTGTGGATTTACACCTCAATACAAAGGCTTGCAGAATTTATATGAGGAATTTCAATCAAAGGAATTTGAGATTCTCGATTTCCCATGCAATCAATTTGGACACCAAGCGCCAGGAACAGAAACAGAAATAGTCGAATTTTGTCAGTTACATTACAATGTCACATTTAAGCAATTTGCAAAGATTGAAGTAAACGGAAAAAAAGAAAGTCCTTTATATACTTTTTTGAAGGCACAAAAAGGTGGTATTATGG
Organism: Anaeroplasma bactoclasticum; assembly: GCA_023663825.1. Taxonomy (GTDB): domain Bacteria; phylum Bacillota_I; class Bacilli_A; order Acholeplasmatales; family Anaeroplasmataceae; genus Pelethenecus; species Pelethenecus bactoclasticus_A. Next base: position 8,689 of record JAMPGQ010000006.1, on the reverse strand, counting down.
GAAGTAAAATCAAATGGAATTTTACAAAATTCTTAATCGATCGTGATGGAACCGTAGTTAAACGATATGCTCCAACTATAAAACCAGAGGACATAAAAAAGGATATCTTAGAGTTACTAAAAATTAAATAAAGCATTAGACAAATCTAACTCTTCTTTTTTCTAAAGGTATTGCATATCTTTAATTAGGTGATTCATATGTCTAACATAAATTTTACTATCTATGATGATCAGATTATAGTAAACAATATTACAGAAATTAAGGAGTTTTCAGAAACTATATTTGTTTTACGGGTAAACGACATACCCTATGAAATTACAGGAACCAATCTCATACTTAAGGAAGTTAGCAATGATAACAAAACAATAAAAATTACAGGCACATTAAATTCCTTAGAAAAAAAGAATGTTCAGGTAAAGAAAAATAAGAGCTTCCTAAGAAAACTATTCGCATAATATGGAATCTTTACAAGCTTTATTCAAAATATTACTTGTTCTTTATTTGGGCTTCTTCTCTTATATTCTTTATCAAATTCTATTCTATCATCAAAAAAGATTTCTATTTATCAAAACTGTTTTTTATTTTGGATTTTTATCTGGCATAATCATCCATACATCAAACCGATATGATATTCCTATATTTCATATTTATATATTGTTTTACTTACTAGGGTTATATCTTGCCAAATTAGCCTTCTCTAAACTTGTTTTAAAGCATAATAAAGAATTCGATACCATCCTAAAACCTTTAAAAAAGTGGATATATAAGGTTTTAAAAATTATATCCATTCCCCCTTTTGTTTACTATATAAAAGAAAAAAGACGCCTTTATAAATACTACAAGCGTCATCCTAATGAAAAGCCTAAAACTATATATGAACTATTTTAACTTATGCTTAACATGAAAATAATAAATACACACTATTAATAGCCCAATACATAGCAAGTTTGAAATGAGAAAATTATACCAAAATTGATTGACAAACATTTGGATTATAATAGCAATGAAAGAATTTATACATAGCACATAACACGTAAACCGATTTATCTTATTCCAGGCAACATCATTGGAACAGGTAAATTTTGTTATAAATCCAAAATAAGAGTTCCTCTTTATTATGCTTGGATGTAGAAATATACTAAAACAAAATAAGAAAGAGTAAACTACACCATTTGTTATCGGGTACCAAGTATCCTTCTTTAAGAACCTTCCTGCAAAACCAAAGAAAATTCCCAATCCTACAATTTGAGAACACCAACAACATATTTTTGTTATCCAAAAGCTAGCTTTTGAATTTGGCATACCTACAACAAGCCTACAACATAATAAATCTGTGACAAGTATACCAATAAAATACGCTAACATAAATAGCCATTCCCACTTTGAACCTAAGCGATCAATTTCTAAATCCCAATTATAGTGCATTGGGATTTTATTATATAAATACCTGATAAATATAACTAAAACAAGAGAAATGAAAACACAAAAGGAAATAGAAACTATATTACATATCTTAACAATATAAGGAAACTTATCTACCTTCTTTTGTTCTTCTAATCCTAACAATTCATCAAGAGAAACTTCAAAAATGCAACTCAGCTTCTTAAATGTGGCAATGTCTGGTTCATTTATTCCCTGTTCCCATTTCGAAATGGTTTGTCTAGTTACATTCAATTTTTCTGCAAGATCTTCTTGTGTCCAATTCTTATTTAAGCGAAATCTTTTTATATTATCATAAAACATAAAGCCATCACCTATTTCATTATATAAATTTAATACTAAAAAGTAAAGCACCGAAACGGTGCTAAAGAAAATGCTCGAATTACATTATGTAAAAATTTATATTTCCTATAAAAATAAGGTTACCATCTTCTCTTGACTTAGTAACCTTATTTTACGTAATCTAAATAATCAACTGTATACTTTTAAAGGACTTAAATAATTTGAACATTAGAAATATTGTTCATTCAGAGTTTACACTTTTTATTTTTAATATGATTTTGATTATTAAATGCTACTTCCTCAATCATAGCACCCATTTTTTCATACAATCTTCTTGTCTATAAATGATAGATTTTAGCAAATAGGTTTTCTCATATTCCTCACGCTCTTTAGGATGTTCTATCCAATAATCTATTACTCGTGCAAGATCTTTTGGTTTTTTATGTTTAAAAATACATTTATCATCGATTACAAAGTCTTTTGTCGCACTATTTTTAGAGTCAGAAACAATAGTCATTTTACCACAAGCAATACTCTCTAAACAAGCAATGCCCTCTAATTCGGCTATAGCTGGATGAACGTATAGGTCACAATAATTTAAAACCTCTACTATTTCATAGCGTGAATATAATCTAAAAATAGGTGGTATAGGCAAGCGTTTTGCAAGTCGCTTGTATTTATTTTCTTTCAAACCTTGTCCTGCAAATATAAGTTGAATTTTATCTAAATATGTCGAATACATAGTAGCCTTGATGAGAGTATCCTGTGATTTTTCATTTGAGTATCTACCAATACTTAATATAACAATTTTATCTTTGTATTCATTAGGTTTTTTTATATCATATTTTTTCACATAAGAATGTACACCATTGGATATAACATAACCATTAGTAGACTTTTTTACACGGCTTTCAAAAACATTTTTTATAAACTGTGTAGGATAATGTATTCCGTCGCAAAAACGATATAGATGCTTGTAAATATATTTATAAACAAATGTATTCACAAACTTAATTTTATTCATTTTGAAATAACTTGTAAGATTTTCCGCTTGCATATGAAATCCAGCGGTAAGTGGGATATTCATCTTGTGTGCAATTTTTGCTGTAGCTAATCCTAAAAATAAGGGCAACATAATATGAACGTGTTCTGTACCATTGAGTGCCTCTAAAATTATATTACGATCAGGTTTTGCTAGGCTTACACCTACACATTTTATAAGTGAATTTATCATTTTTCCAAAATTTTTATTGGGTACAATATAATAATTATCCTGCCCCTTTTTACTTTGGTCAGCACATAAAATACGTACAATATGTCCAGCTGATTGTAAATAGCGTATGAGATTCATAATTGCTATCCCTGTGCCATTATTTTCTTCACCAAAAATATCACATACAATAGTAATTGTCATAAATAATCCTTCCTTCATAATAAATTCAGCTGACATTGTGATATAATTTGACAAGCAAAACCTTTGAGTTTACCTAATTAATAATCACTCATCAACACTGATGTTAACACTTTCATTACTCGTCATTGTCAGTATGTAAATTTTTATTTCTTTTTTTGAAATTTTGAAAGCCACTTTTCAAATTTACTTTGATATTTGCAAAACAAAATAAACGCAACGCCAGTTATAATGAATATCGCTATCCATACGGGAATACCCCAACCCGAAAACGGAATAACCGACCCCGTACCCATAAAACAAACCGTCGCAATGTAGATAGGTTTGACTATCAGCATAGATAGCATAAAGAATGAAGAACTCATAGACGTAAGTCCCGCAATCATACATAAAATATCGTCTGGGAAGAATGGTAAAAGTTGCATTATAACAAAAAGCGCATTGCCCTTTTTGCCAATTAACTTCTTGTACTTTTCAATCGCTTCTTCGCCTATGCACCAAGTAACTAATCTCTTCCCCGCATACCGCCCTATGATAAAAGCAATCGCCGAGCCTATCATTACGCTTATATAGGAAATGACAAAAGTTTTGGGTGCGCCGAAAACAGCAACTCCAGCAAGCATCATGATAAGCGCGGGTATAGGCAATACAACTACGTTCAAAATCGTAAGCAAAGCGTAAATCACATAGCCCCAACTTCCACTGTCTAAAATCAGTTGTTTTACTTTTTCTAAATCGGACATATTATCGAAAACACCACATAAGTTCAAAATTGCCAAACTCCCTATAACGATAAAGGCGACCACGTTAAAGAGAAACAAACTTTTGACGATGGATTGTTTGTTCAAAATAAATGCTATAATATCGCCGAGCGTAAAGGCTATAACGCAAAAATAACCCACAATCTGCAAATACCATTCCAAGTGATTCAAGCAAAGAGCAAGCGCGAGAATGAGCGTTATGCCGATTATTGAATTTACGATAACAATCCAAAGATTTCTTTTAGTCATTCCCTGCAGATTCCTCCATTTGAATTATTTTTCATTATTCTCTATACGTTAATTTAACTCATATTTGCTTTTTTATTAATAAACTTTTGTAGCAAATTGACTATTATAAAGTTCTGCATAGAATCTATTTTGCGCGATAAGTTCGTTGTGAGTGCCCTGTTCTACAATCGTTCCATCACGCATTACCAATATCAAATCGGAATCCTTAATCGTGGAAAGGCGGTGGGCAATAACAAAACTCGTCCGTCCTTGCATAAGTTTATTCATTTCTTTTTGTATCTCTATTTCTGTTCTCGTATCAACGCTCGAAGTCGCTTCGTCAAGAATTAAAATCGCGGGATCTGCAAGCATCGCTCTCGCTATGGTTAAAAGTTGTTTTTGTCCTGCCGAAATGCCGACCACTTCATCGTCAAGCACGGTATTGTATCCGTCAGGAAGCGTTCGTATAAACCTGTCTATTCTTGCCGCTTTCGCCGCTCTTTGCACTTCGTCGAAGGTCGCGTCTTTTTTGCCGTAGGCAATGTTATCGGCAATCGTGCCGTTGAAAAGCCAAGTATCCTGCAATACCATACCGAGCGTGGAACGCAATTCTTTGCGGCTCATATCGGCAACGTTTACGCCGTCTATACTGATTTTTCCGCCCTGCAATTCATAAAAGCGCATAAGTAAGTTTACAAGCGTCGTTTTGCCCGCGCCCGTTGGACCGACGATTGCGATTTTACTGCCCGGCGTTACGTTTATATTGATGTCTTGCATTAAGATTTTATCATCGCTGTAACCGAAGCGAACGTGATCGAACGCAACGCTTCCCTGCGGCTCTCCGAGCAAGAGTTCCTGCGTTTTATCGGGAACTTCTTCAAGTTCGTCTTCAATTTCGTAAACGCGCTCCGCCGAAGCAATCGCGCCTTGCATCATATTGATCGTATAAGCGAGTTCGGTAACAGGCTCGGAAACTTGGCTTACATACATAAATACACTGACTATCGTGCCTATCGCAAGCGTTCCTTTCAGCACCAAACTTGCGCCGAACGCCGCAATCAGAACGTAGCCGATTTGCCCCATTAGACGAATGATGGGATTGATAGCGTAGGTTATAAACTGCGCTTTCGTTGACGCTTTTTTCATTTTTTCGTTTAGAGCGTCGTTTGTTTCCGTCATTTTGTCCTGCAAATTAAACGCGCGTATTATGTTGTTGCCCGTAAAAACTTCTTCTATATTTGCGTTTAACGCGCCGAGCGCTTTTTGGTTTGCCACATAGTAACGTTGCGTCCTCATAGCGATAAGCCCTGCGACGACGGTACTCACGACAACCGTCAAAAGAGCGATAAGCGCAAGCTGCCAAGAAATGACGAACATAGCGATAAACGCGCCTAATATCGTCATTACGGCGGTAAACATCTGCGACATCGTTTCCTGCAAATTGTCGGAAATTCTATCTATATCGCTCGTTACGCGGCTCAATATATCGCCTTTTTTATGCGTATCGTAAAATTTGAGCGGTAGTTTGTTCAACTTGTCACTTATTCTTTTTCTCATATTGAGAGAAATTTTTTGCGAAACGCTTGCAAGCGTATAGGAAGATATATAACTTGTAAGCGAAGCGAGCGTGTATAATCCCGCTATGAGTACGATTTGCCAATCCACGTTATCAAACGTCATCGCAAACGTCGCGCCCTCGACGTAGCCCTCCGGTACGATTTCAGGATATAGAAATATGATTTCGGGGTTAGCAGTAACATAATTCGTCAATGCGCCGTTCGTAATGTCGGTTATGACTTTGCCCACGAAATAAGGCGCGATAAGGGAACACGCGGCGGCAACCGCAAGGCAGAATATAATTGTTATCATCTGCAATTTCTGACTACCGAGTTCCCGTATAAATCTTTTCAGCGTCGCTTTTGAATTTTTTGCGCGTCCTGCAGACATTTCGTCTCCAAACACGTCTGGACTTTCGTCCCGTTCCAATACTTCGTCTTCCATCATGCCAATTCCTCCTCGCTGAGCTGCGACTGCGCGATCTGCCTGTATATTTCGCAATTTGCTATTAGTTCTTTGTGCGTGCCTTTTCCTACGAGTTTTCCTTCGTCCAACACAAGTATTTGATCGGCGTCTAAAATCGTACTGATACGCTGTGCAACGATAATTACCGCGCTGTCCCCGACTTCATCTTTTAGAGCCGCTCTCAATTTTGCGTCTGTCTTAAAATCCAAAGCCGAAAAACTGTCGTCGAACACATATATATCTGGCTTTTTAATGATTGCTCTTGCAATGGACAAACGCTGTTTTTGTCCGCCTGAAAAATTCGTTCCGCCCTGCGAAACGGGATAATTAAAGCCTTCGGGTTTGCCGTCGATAAAATCCGCTATCTGCGCGATTTCTACCGCGTGGCGCATTTCTTCTTCGATCGCGTCCTTTTTACCATGCCGCAGGTTATCCGCTATCGTACCGCTGAACAGGAACGCCTTTTGCGGAACGATTCCTATTTTGTCGCGTAACGCTTCGAGCGTATAATCTTTAACGTTCTTTCCGTCCACGACGATGCGTCCTTCACTCACGTCGTAAAGCCGCAAGATAAGATTTGCAACCGTTGATTTTCCCGATCCCGTACTGCCGATAATCGCCGTAGTTTTGCCTTTCGGCACTTCAAAGTTGATGTTTTCAAGCACGGTTTCTTCCGCGCCCGGATAACGAAAAGTTACGTTATCGAATACCACTTTTGCAGAAGTTTCTTCTTCCGTACTTTCGGAATGTTCCGTTTCGACAAATTCAGGCTTTACGTTCAAAACGGCATTAATGCGTTTGGCGCAAGTATGCGCGCGGGGAATAAACATAAACGACGAAACGCCCATGATAAGATACATCAAAGTAAGCATCGAATACTCTATGATCGCCGATATGTCACCTGGACCTATCGAACCCGAAATAACTTTATCGCCACCAATCCAAATGATAATGACCGAGCAAGCGTACATCAGAAACATTACAAGCGGAAGCATAATCGCAAACAATTTGTTGGCTCTAATTGAAATCTTCGCATACTTATTAAAGGTTTCGTCCGTTTTTTGCTTTTCGTCTCCCTCGCGGTTGAAAGCGCGGATTACGCGAACACCGATAATTTCGTCGCGCACCTTACGGTTGATTCCGTCGAGCGACGTTTGTAATTTCTCAAATACGGGTACAACCTTTAATGCGATTATCACGAGTATTACCATAATAACCGCCATAAAGCCGACGAGAATAAACGCCAAGTTGCCACTTTTGCGGAATGCGAGTACCAATGCTGCAACCGTCATAAAAGGCGCAGGCAGTAGCATATCCACGATAATGGAAAACGATTGCTGTACCTGCGTTACATCATTCGTGCTTCGTGTAATGAGCGAGGCCGCACCAAACTGATTGAAATCGTTTGTCGAAAACGATTGCACTTTGCGAAACAACGCTCCACGTATATCTCTGCCCATTGCCGTAGCGATATAGGTGGAAAGATATGTACTTACAATGGACGCTATTGCAGTAGCAGCCGCAACGCCGAGCATAATTCCACCCTTTTCCCAAACGTAACTCATATCGTGCGGTGGGTACGACGTAATACCGTTCAGAATGTCTGCGGTCAAAGTAGGAATAAACAGCGTGCCGACCGTTCTTCCGATAATCAGCAGTACAAGCAAAGCCGTTTGCCTTTTATACTTTCTTAAAAACTTAAACACTTGAAACATCGCTTATTTTTTGCACTCCTCTTCCATATAAAGGTTTAACCGTCTGAAAAAGGCTATGAACGTAGTTCGTTCCTCATCGCTAAAACGCGCATAGACCTTCTCTTCCAATGCAATTATTTCGCCTATCGCTTTTTGACAAAAGGCTTTCCCCTCGTCCGTCAATACGATATTCTTTCTGTTACGGGTATTCGGAACGGTTACAAGTTCGATCCAACCTTTATTTTTCATTACGGTAATCGACGAATTGATCGTTTGCTTCGAGTATAGCCAATACTCGCATAAATCACTCTGCGAAACCGTACCGTCCTTTTCTTCATATAGGTAATACAAAATATAAAACACATTATCCGATAGATTATACTTCTGCGCCAACAAATGATACAGACAGTCGTTTTCGCTCGTGCGTTTGTTTATTTCTCGTCTTTGTTCACTAATTAAAGTCATTTTTTGTTCCCCCTTATGTTTCTGGACAATATATGATGTGATTATAGTCCGTTTTCGGACACTTGTCAAGTGCTTTTACTATTTTTTTCGAGTTCCCCCATTTTTTAATTCAAGTAGATAAATTCGAGTTTTGCTTATTGAATTATATGAAATTTAGTACATTTTTCCTATATTCTCAAAGATTTTATCACAGAAAATATAACCTTATTTCATTTTGGGGGAACTCAAACTTTTACTATTTTTATTTTTGAAATATTTATTTATTCCTTTATAGTGAAATTTACTCTTTCGTCAACGAACAAAAAAAATAAATAAATTTATTTCCCTAGAAGTAAAAACCTCTAATTTAGTGATTGTAAAAGCTATGCTATATTTCTATAGCTTAA
>JAMPGQ010000069.1 GCA_023663825.1 Anaeroplasma bactoclasticum | reverse complement strand
GTCTCAAACAAAAAGGAGTCATACTGAAGGAAATGAAAATTATTAAGACTGAAACAGATCTCTATTTTAATGAAAAATCTAGGATATTAGGAAATTGCTTTTTAGTTATAGATGATACTAATACATATCATTTCGAATTTATTGTGAAAAAAGATGAAGCAAAAATTCTTTGTGATACAGGATTTTTTTTAGAAGAGGTTACTAAAGAATTTCATAAAATGCATTTAAATATTATAAGATATTACACAGAAAATCATAATTTTTATATGAGTTTTGAGGCTGTGCACACCTTTAAGCTTCCTATTTCTATCCTTCAAGTGTCAGAATTTTTTTTAAATCAAACAAAGCTAGAAAACTTAAGAAAGGTCTTAAATTTAGATACTTTAAAAATACCAGTTCAAATAATAGATGATGAATATGTGGTTATAAAAAATCACCATGGTCTCTATTTAGCATTGGAGGAAGGATATAAAATGGTAGAGGTTTATTTAGATGATATAAATGAAAAAACAAAGGATTATTTATATTTAGCAAAGGAACAAAATATTAAAACTGTAAAGGATATGCGGATTATATCAAATGAGGAATATATCCTAATTCAAAAACAGCTTGAAGAAATATTTTAAATTAGATATTAATTTTAAAGTAAATTTAATCTATGCATTAGAAATAAAAAAGTAAGGAGCTCTTTAAAATTCCTTACTTTTTTATTTGTTTTTTCACTTTAGAAGATGAGAAGTTTTCTAAATGGTTTAAAATTTATTTTTCTTCTCTATCCTTTCTTCCTAGATAAATATCTAATTCCTTTTTCATTTCTTCTGGAATAGTTGACTCAACTGGAAAGATCTGACTTTCTATCATTCGCTCTGCAAACGCAATCATAAAATTTGCAGTTCTATAGTAATTTTCCTGATTTAGAAAATCTAAGACGTCCTTACGGCTATGAATCTCAGCTCCTCCACGTGGAGCTAATCTTGCAAAGGATAAAGCAGGAACTCCATGATCTGCAAAAGAAGTTGAATCTGAAGAATAAACACCTTGTTTTGCAGTTATAGCAAAGCCCTTTTCTTTACCTAGATAGTTAATATAATTCACTAAAGATTTTTCGGAGGTACAACAAGCAATATCCTTACCTATCACCACACCTGTCATATCAACATTAATACAAAGCTTATAATTGTTTAATTCTTCTTTATGTGCCTCCGTATAAGCCTTAGAGCCCAACAACCCCATTTCTTCAGAACCACACCAAATAAATTTAAGTGTTCTGGATGGGCGGTTTTTAGAAAAGTATGCTAATGCTTCCAAAATTGTTGTCGTTCCTGTCCCATTATCATAAGCACCAGAGGAAAATGGAACAGAATCAAAATGTGCAGTAAAGCAAACAATCTCATCTGGCGTTTTCATTCCTGGAATAGTAGCTATAACGTTATGAGAGGTAAGCTTAAATTCATCCTGCTGAAGAATAATCTTTACTTGCATAGGAGTAGACAATAAAAGCCTTTGAGCATCTTTCATACGAATACATACGCCTGGAATTTTTCCATGCTGATAATGCCGTTCCCGAAGCATCTGCTTATCTAAATCTGTATTTTCAATATCGTCATATAAAGACCCACTTGTACTTATAAAAGCACTGGCCTTTTTTTCACATAAAAGCTTATAGGTTTTAGCCATCATCCTAGAACTAATATAGACAATTTTTCCCTCTAAAGAGCCTGAATTTTGAAGCTGCTCATCAGATTCAATTACAACAAAATCTCCAACAATTCCTTCAATTGGCGTTGAACCACTCATTCCTACGCCTGTAACCTCATAGCTTCCTTCCATTGTTTCAAGCACTGCTTTTTTTATTTCGTAGCCATCTACCAAAAATTCCTCAAGATGAGCTTCTACTTGATAATGATGACATTCTGTAATAATTAAATTTGCAGTCTGTAGTTCTGCCTCACTACCACCTGTACGTTCATAAGCAATTTTTTTTAAAAACTCAAAGCTTCCAAAATTTTCCATTTCTACCGCCCTCCAATTGCACATATTATTTTAATTATACACAAAATGGGAATAGTTTTAAATATATTTTAACGAAAAAAATTTACAAATGTGTTTTTTTTTCGTTAAGAAGCTCCTCTTCACTCAGAATTTTAGTTCCTATTTGCATTTGAAGGCGATGATATTTATAGAAAAAATTTTGGTATTTTGTATGAAACTGAATCCTTTTTATTGGATAGTTTTTTGGATAAATCTGTTTTTCAAGAAGGAACTTTTGATAAATGATATTTTCTTTGGAATAATATTCTATACTAATGAAAAATAAGTACAAGGCATTTAATATGATAAAAATATCCATTTTGAAATATAGGGTTAAAAATATAATAGCTATGCTTCCAAGTAAACTTACTATACTCATACTTTTTAGAACATATCTATATGGAAAAAAGTAAGAAACAAAAGAGTTTATAGCATTAAATCCATCTAGTGGATAAACGGGTATGCTATTAAATAGAATTAGTATTAAATTTAATTTACGCATAGTTTCATCTTGAATAAATATATAACAAAATAAATTAAATAAAATTCCTCCTATGTATAAAAAGAAATCCTTATAAAATTCTTCTTTGACATTATCTAACTTCAAAAAGAATCCAAAAATAGAAAGCTTTAAGCAATCTATCCTATATCTAAAAATCAAGATAAAAAATAAATGTCCAAGTTCATGAATAAATAAACATACTAAAAGCTTTAAAAGAATGCTTTGCTTAGGTGAAAAATAGATAATACAAATCAAAATTAGAAAGCTATAATCAATTTTAAACCTTTTCATAATATATACTTAATCTACCTGTAATGGCAGTCAAATTCTGTCCTTCAACAATAAAAAAATCATCTGTTGAGGCAAAGGAATTTAGACTATGAATATATTGGTAAAGATTTCCTGTTCTCTTTGTAATATGACTAATTTTATATCTTGTATCTAAATTTACAACTTCTATTTCATCTATAGAAACAGTAACAATCATAACATCAATCGGTAGGCTTACTTCAGTAGTCAAAGGAAAAATATATAATCGACTCTCTTCTATAACATAATCACGAACCACCATAGGTACACTTGCTACATTTTCTTCGTCCTTATACAAATTTTCAGCCAAAAAATTAGTTATAGCAACAGTATTAATTTCTTTACTTAAAAATTTATGAACAGGCTCTATACAAAGATAGCAAGTAACCAGCACTGCAAGTAAAATTGCCTTACATAGCATTTTTTTCATAGTCCTCACCTATTATACTATATTCTTCTTCTGGTAAAAGTAGACCATGTTCATTCATAGAATAAAAGCTACTTTGTGAAACCACAAGATGATCTATTAAAATAATATCTAATGTCATAAATATTTGTTGAAGCTGATGAGTAACTGTAATATCTGCTAAAGAAGCCTCTACCTCTTCTGATGGATGATTATGTACAAGAATAACTCCGTAGGCTTTTAAATCTAATGCCTCCTTAAGAATTTCCTTTGCAGGGATTTCTACGTGGTGCGTGGATTTACCACGTTCTATTATTGTTTTAATCGGCTTAAGTTTACAATCTACTAATATTGCAAGAACAATTTCATTTGATTCTAAATAAATTTCATGATACACATAATTATAGATGTCTTCTGCGGATTCTAACGAAGGAAGGTCTCTCTTTTTCATAGCACTTCTCCTAGCAAGTTCAAAACAAGCTAGAAGCTTACAGGCTTTTGCTTGTTTGAGTCCTTTGATCTTAGCTAGCTTAGAATAAGTTAAATCCTTTAATTCTGGTAAGCTGTATTGTCTTAAGATAGTACTTGCTATATCAAGAACAGTATAGTTTTTAGTACCATTACCTATTAAAATGGCCAAAAGCTCAACATCAGATAAAGCTCGAGCTCCTAGTTTAATTATTCTCTCTCTTGGACGATCTTCATACTTTAAGTCTTTTATATTCATTTTTTTAATCACCTCATATAAATAATTACCAAAAAGAGATGACTTTTTTTAAAATAATTTACAAAAAAAGGACATACCTTTAAAAAATATGTCCTTTCAAAATACTAGGCTCCTTGAGAAAGACCTGTAATTACCAAATTTACATTTGTAAATTCTACTACTGTTCCTCTAGTTGCAAACATCCCAACATACATAAAACTATGATCAATTGCCAACAAATCAAAGTCAACATATATCTTAGAATAGCATTTTCCTTTGTAATCTAAACTCATCTTCATAGATTGTCCGACACGTTCAATTTTCAAATCAACAACATCATCCTTTTGATAGAGAAAATCTAGCAATGGCTCTTCTTTATGAAGCTCTGCTTGTTCTCTATAAAAGATAGGACTCATTGCTATCTCTGTTGTCACTAGCCCTGCCGCCAAAAAATTAGAAGTAATGATTTCAGTATTTGCTTTCTGATGAATATAACAATCATCTCTAAGCATCAAGCCAAAACCTGCTTGCTTAACATGAGCTGTTTGAAGAACTTTAGCTTTGGCAGACAAGATAAAATTTATATTAGCATCCATTTTTCTAAAACAAAATGCCAAACCATCAGACATAAAAGAGATTTTACCTTTGAAAGCACTTCCGCCTTGTCCTACACAGAAAGTGCCATCACTTATTTCTTTAGCAACAAATCCATGCTCTTCCTCATCAGGCAAGCCCCCACACTCGCCAAATGCTGTTCCATACCAGCCTTCTGTCAGAGTTTTAAAATGCTTTTTAGGGTGATATCCTTTTAGGTTTGGTGTTTCATATACGCGCACCTTGTATGCTGGATTAGGTACTAAATCTAAAGTTTCCTTTGGTTCTATCAAATGACCTAAAGCATATGCCTTTAAAGGACAATTCGTTTCTTTTATGAGAGATGCCACTAAATAGGCAATATACTTAGCACCATAGGCATTTAAGTGGGTTGTATCTACTGTTGCTAAATCAGGAACAATATGGTTATCCTTATCATACTTCCCAGCAATAGTAGCATGATATTTCATAGCTTCTAAATATCCTAGCTTCATATACTGTTGCTTTGTAGCTAAGGTCAAATCCAAAACAGTTACATTCAGCTTTTTTCCAAGATTTAATATAGCTTTTCGGTAATCTCCATTTGAAGTGATATGTCCACTATTTTTTGTGTAGTCATTTTTCAAATCTACTCTACAAATTGGAGTACATAAAATAGGGATTGCTTTTACACTTAAAGCAGGTTGTATATAATACTTATATAGAAAATAGGAAAAAGAATTCTTATCCTCTAGAAGCTTTGAAGCATCTGTAAAACGTAAAGGGTCATCGCTTTTTTCATCATTATGACCAAACCCAATCATTAAAAAATCGTTTGGCTTTAAGTTCAACATTAATTTTTTATAGTTCTCTTCTTCTATAAAGCTTTTAGAACTTCTACCAGATAATGCTAAGTTTACGATTTCTATATCTTTAAAATAACACTCTAGTTTTGTTCCATAACCATATCTCGGATAATAGTATGGATCATTAAAGCTTGAAACTGTAGAATCTCCAATAACATATAATATAGGCTTCTTCATTATCGACACTCCTTTCTTTTAAATTATATCATTAAAGTTATAAAATAGCAAAAGAAAACTACAGCCTAAAATATAGCTGTAGTTCATTTTATCGAAATACTTGATTTAATATTTCTTTGATATGGGATACAGGTCTTATCTCTAAAACATTTCTTACTTCTTCTGGAATATCCTCAATATCTCTTTCATTTTCTTTAGGGATAAAGATAGTCGTTAAACCACTACGATGAGCAGCAATAGACTTTTCTCTTAAACCGCCAATCGGTAAAACCTGTCCTCTTAAAGTGATTTCGCCAGTCATACCAATATGACAATCTACAGGCTTATTGGCAAGTGCGGATACAATTGCAGTTGTTAGAGTAACCCCTGCAGAAGGACCATCCTTAGGAACTGCTCCTTCTGGAACGTGGATATGAACATCATTTTTCTCAAAGACTTCATTATCAATCCCATAATCCTTTGCATGACTTCTTACATAAGAATAAGCAGCTTGAGCAGATTCCTTCATCACATCTCCAAGCTTACCTGTAAGCTGTAAGCCTCCCTTGCCTGGGTAGGTCATAACTTCGATATCTAGGGTATCTCCACCAAATTGGGTGTAAGCAAGTCCTGTAACAATACCTACCTGATCCATCTCACGATTTTTATTATTGGTAAAACGAATCTTTCCTAAGAATTCAGATAAATTATCACAGGTTACGACTTGACTTTCAAGCTTATCAATTAAGATTTTCTTAACTGTTTTACGGCAGATTGTTGCAATCATACGATTTAATTCACGTACACCAGCTTCTCTAGTGTAGTTTTGAATAATGGCGTACATTGCATCATCCTCGATTTTTAATTGGTCTTCTTTTAACCCATGTTCATCTAGATTTCTCTTTAAAAGATGCTTAAATCCAATATTGAATTTCTCAATTTCAGTATAGCTTGAAAGCTCAATAATCTCCATACGATCTCTTAAAGGTGCTGGAATATTGGATAAATCATTTGCCGTAGTGATAAACATTACTTGGGATAAATCATAAGGCTCCTCTAAATAATTATCAGAGAAATACTTGTTTTGTTCAGGGTCTAAAACCTCTAGCATTGCAGCAGCAGGATCTCCACGATAATCTGCAGTCATCTTATCAATTTCATCAAGCAGGAATACTGGGTTAACAGAACCTGCATCCTTCATTCCTTTTAGAATACGACCAGGCAAAGCACCGATATAGGTTCTTCTATGCCCTCTAATTTCAGATTCATCACGAACACCACCTAAGGATTGCTTAATAAACTTACGTCCTAAGGCTTCACTAATTGATTTAGCTAGTGAGGTCTTACCTACACCAGGAGGACCTGCAAAGCATAGAATTGTATTTGGATTTTTTCCAGTCATCATCTTAACTGCTAAATATTCAACAATTCTATCCTTAACCTTCTCTAGACCATAATGATTCTTATCTAGGCTTTCTGCAACCTTCTTTAAATCGGTAGTGTCTTCTGTTTGTTTATACCAAGGTAAATTAATAATCCACTCTAGGTAGGTACGGATAACACCAGATTCAGCCATCTGATTGCTGGTAGAGGCATACTTTTGAAGTTCGTTTTTAGCCTTCTCATATACATTTTGAGGTAAGTGCGCTTCTTCTATAGCCTTTCTTAAGGCTTCAACATCCTCTTCCTGACGAGCCTTATCGCCAAGCTCATTTTGGATAGCCTTCATCTTTTCACGAAGATAATATTCCTTTTGAGACTCATCTATAGATTTTTTTACATCATCGTTAATCTTATTTTCAATCTCAACGATTTGTTTTTCATGTTCAATATCTTCTAAAATATATTCCAATCTCTTAGTAGCATCAAGTTCAGCTAGATAGCGATATTTCATCGTTTGAGGGCCTGTTATTTTCAAATTATAAGCAATGACATCTGAAAGTACTGCAGCATTTGTTCCTTGCTGTAGTGCACGTGAAACCTCATCTAAGCTCTGCACAATATTGGCCGCTGGTCTTGATATTGCAGCAGCAATATTCTTAATCAAAGCTGCTTCCTTATCATCATTATGCATATAAGAATGAATTTTTTCATAGGCACATACAAAATAAGGATCTACAGAAGTGAAAGCTTGGATTGTAATACGATCAGCAATCTTAAACTTCACCTTATAATTTTTATTAGGAAGTTTAAGTTTAAGTGTAATTTTAGCTAAAACACCTACTGTTTCTACATCCTCTTCGCTCACTTCTTTGCTATTTGCATCCTTTTGGATTAATAACAATATATTTCCTCCATACATCTTTTCGGCAGCATCTAATGCCATAACAGAATTCTGGCGACCTACTTCTATACGAAATTCATTATTAGGTAGTGGAATAACACCGCGAACTGCAATCGCAGGTAATACTAATTTATTTTCTTCCATAGTACCATCCTTTCAGTCGATAAAAAAATCGACAAATATAATATATATCATTTTTGGCACTTTTGCAAGTACTTTGCCAAAAATAATTATATTTTTTAGAAAAAGGAAAGCCAAATGACCTTCCTTCCCCTTATTTTAAACTTATTACTCAGTAGTTTTTGTAGTCTTCTTTGTGGTAGTTGTCTTTTTTGTTGTAGTACTTTTAGCAGCTGTAGACTTTGTTGCTGTAGATTTAGCTGCTGGTTTAGCTGGTGCCTTCTTAGGCTCCTCACCAACCATAGTTGCATTTGAAAGTAATAATTCAACAACTCTTTGATATGCAATATCACTATAATATCTTTGAGCATTATTCTTTAACATAAGCTCTTTAGTACTCTTATGAGCTTTAGCATCTTCTTCTGCCTTAGCTTCTAAATCTTCCTTAGTTGGAGTTAAGTTTTCAACCTCAATAATCTTAGATACAACTACATTAAATAATGCTTGACGCTTACCTTGCTTTTCAGTATCCTCATCAAACTTTTCTTTAGTGATGTTCATTAATCCTAAGAAAGTCTCAAATGGGATATTATACATTTTAGCCTGTTGTTCATATTGTGAGCGGATTTGAGAAATTCTTTCTTCCTCTAATGCCTTAGGCATATCTACAACGGCATTATCTAAAATCTTATTGATGATTTCATCCACTTGGCGATCCTTTTCAGATTTAGCTCTAGAAGCTTCTAATTCAGCCTTCTTAGATACCTTCCAAGCATCTACAGTTTCAATATCTGTTAACTTTTGTTCTTTTACATATTCATCAGTAAGCTCAGGATAAATCTTATGTTTTACCTCATGAACAGTTACCTTGAATACAGCTGGCTTTCCTGCTAAGGATTTTTCACCATAATTTTCAGGGAAGGTTACGTTGACATCCTTAACCTCATCAGCCTTCATACCAATCATTTGATCTTCAAAACCAGGAATAAACTGACCAGAACCAATTTCTAATTCATAGTTTTCAGCCTTACCACCAGGGAATTCAACGCCATCAACACTACCAACAAAATCAAAGTTAGCTGTATCTCCAGCTTCAATGACTTGGTTCTCTTTTACTTGGATAGATGCATCCTTAGCCATAAATGAGGTAATTGCAGCATCTACATCAGCATCACTAACAGTTAGGTTAGCAGCTACACATTCTACCCCTTTATATTGTGGTAAATTTACCTCTGGATATACATCAAAAGATAAAGAAACCTTAAATGGTTTACCACGCTCTAGCTTTTCATCACTTTCAAAATCTGGTTCAAATGGACCAACAATTTCCTTAGCTAAATCCTGATCCTTATAGATTTCTTGAGCCTTTGTATTTAATACTACATTTAAAGCTTCATCATATAGAGATTCAACGCCATACATCTTCTCATAAACAGAACGAGGTGCCTTACCTGCTCTAAAGCCTTTAATAGTTACCTTTGCATTACATTTTTCAAAGGCCTTATCTAAAGCTGTTTCAAATTCTTCAGGGCTTACTTCAAATACAACCTTATTACGACTATGTTCTAATTTTTCTACTCTCATATACATCTAATGTGAACTATTGTTCACTCCTCCTAAAATATAAATATTTTAAGTACCAATTTTTGGTACAAACGCAACTATTATTATAGCATAATCTAAGAAAAAGTAAAGAAAAATGCAACAAATTCTAAAATTCTA
>JAMPGQ010000068.1 GCA_023663825.1 Anaeroplasma bactoclasticum | reverse complement strand
AGACCCTACTAAAAGCATTCAACTTTACCTGAATTCAAAAATGGGGAAACTCAAAGATATCCTTTTTCTTTTATTGAAAAAAAGGGTATTTTTTTGTATAATAGAATTTAGGTGATTAGAATGAAGCAGTACTTAGAATTATGTCAAACAATTTTAGACAAAGGAATTAAGAAGGAAGACCGTACTGGAACGGGGACAATTTCTTATTTTGGATATCAAATGCGCTTTGATTTAAATGAAGGATTTCCTTTATTAACAACAAAAAGAGTTCATTTAAAAAGTATTATACATGAGCTTTTATGGTTTATCAGTGGAGATACAAATATCAAATATTTGGTAAACAATGATGTGAGAATTTGGAATGATTGGCCTTATGCTTCCTATCAAAAATCAGATGCATATCAAGGCGAGACAATAGAAGAGTTTGCAGAAAAAATTAAGTCTAGTGATGATTTTGCTTGTCGATGGGGAAATTTAGGACCAGTTTATGGAAAACAATGGAGAAACTTTAATGGTGTTGATCAATTAGAGTGGTTAATCCATGAAATTAAAAATAATCCTACCTCTAGACGTTTAATTATATCTTCTTGGAATCCTGCGGAAATAGAAAATATGGCACTGCCTCCATGTCACTGTTTTATGCAATTTTATGTGAACGAAAATAAATTATCCTGCCAGCTCTATCAAAGAAGTGCTGACGTATTTTTAGGTGTTCCCTTTAATATTGCAAGCTATGCTTTATTTACAATGATGATTGCTCAAGTTTGTGGTTTAGAACTAGGTAGCTTTGTTCATACCATTGGAGATGCACATATCTACTTAAATCATCTTGAACAAATCAATAAGCAACTAAAAAGAGAGCCTAGAAGACTTCCTACTATGAAGATTAATCCAGGCGTGAAATCTATTTATGATTTTAAGTTTGAGGATTTTGAACTAGAGGGCTATGATCCTCACAAGGGGATTAAGGGAAAGGTTGCGGTATAATGATTCGTTTGATTTGGGCAATGACAAAAGAACAGGTTATAGGTAAGAACAATCGTATTCCTTGGCATATTAAAGAGGATTTATTATATTATAAGAGTAAAACAGAAGGAAAAACAGTTCTTATGGGAGAGGCTACCTACCTATCCTTAAAAGGATATTATAAAACAAAGTCTTTACCTTATGGAAAGATTTATGTGGCATCTTTAAATCCAAATTTTTCTATTGAGGATGGTACTATTATTTCTGATTTACTTTCCTTTATCAAAGAATGTGAAGAAGATATATGGGTAGTTGGTGGTGCAAGCATCTATACCTTATGCTTGCCTTATGCAGATGCTTTATATATTTCTTGGATAAAGGAAAATTATGTAGGTGATACTTATTTTCCAGCACTGGACTTTACCAAATTTAAATTGAACTGGGAGAAAGAAACAGATTTGGTGCACTATACCATTTATGAAAGAGTTTAGATAGTATGATTTTATTATGTTGTTTATTGTTACTTGCAGGTGCCTATAGTTACGCATTTTACTATACGGGTTTATCCTTATGGTTTTATTTCCTATGGGTGCCTGTTTCAATCGTTCTTTCCTTTTTAACCTTTGTACTATTTGTTATTCTAATCTTCCAAGTATGGATGAGAACAGATCCAAAGGGAAAGGTTAGACATAAAATTTTATATCAGGTTTGTCAGATGGTTCTTATTTTATGTAATGTGAAGGTTAAGGTCATTGGGAAAGAAAATATACCAAATGAGACCTTTGTTTGTTATTCCAATCATAAATCCGATATTGATCCTGTAGCTTTATATGTTGCACTTCATAGAACTTGTTCAGCTGTAGGAAAGAAGAGTCTATTTAAGATTCCAATCATTAAGCAGTGCCAGTCTGTTTTTGGGGCAGTATCCTTAGACAGAGATAATGATAGAGCTGCAGCTAAATCTATGATAGAGGCAATACGTGCAGTTCGGGGAGGAATGTCTTATATCATCTTTCCTGAGGGTGGAATTAAGTCTCGGGATACAGAAGAGATGGTGAATTTACGTGCAGGAGCTTATAAGCTGGTGATGAAAAGTGGAGCGTTGCTCTTACCTGCAACCATTATTGGAAGCTCTATGACAAAGAAAAGAAAAACAATATTCAAACGCGTTAAAATTACGATTATTTTTCATGAGCCTATAAGTGAAGAGGAATATGGCTTAGCAAATTCTACAGAATTAGGAAATCGTGTAATGGAAATGGTAAATGAGGATATTAACAAATATGAAAAAAATTATAATTAGTAGCTTGTTTGCTTCATTTCTATGTTTTTTTGTAGGGATAGGACTTATCCTATTTGCTTCGCAGGAACTCAATTTGATTGTGATGTATATAGGACTGTCTTTATTAATCATAGGAACTCTGGGGTATACGATTTTAGGCTTTGTGTTGTTTTTTCATTGGTATAAAAATAAAAAAAATGAGGTGTAATAATGGAAGTAATCTATTGGGCGATTTTAGGTGTTATTCTTGTATTAGTTATTGCAACATTCAGTTTTATCGTAATTAATAAGAAAAAAATTCAAAATAGAA
Source organism: Anaeroplasma bactoclasticum (assembly GCA_023663825.1). GTDB lineage: Bacteria > Bacillota_I > Bacilli_A > Acholeplasmatales > Anaeroplasmataceae > Pelethenecus > Pelethenecus bactoclasticus_A. The sequence goes on along the minus strand of JAMPGQ010000068.1, from coordinate 7,127 downwards.
AAAATGATATTATTAAGCTATTTGCAAATGCTTGCAAAGAAAAAGGAATAGAAGATTATAAAATTGAATATGTGAAAAAGGATACGCATGATTTTTATTTTGAGGATCAGAATAATATCTATTACATTAAAGTGATTTATAATTTTTCTAATCAAGAAATATGTATTAACAATGCTATTAAATGGCAGCTACGTAAATTAGGAAATCACAATAACGAAACGATGTCATTTGTTGAAGGAATAGAGCCACTTATGCGCTTAGATTTGACTAAAACAGAGAAAAAAGAGCATAAACTATTTATCGTTTATCCTAATGTTACGGCTCTATTAAAAGTGATTAATGAGTGTGAAATGGTTTTTGTTTATCCAGATACAGATGTTTATGGATCGCAAGTAATTTCATATAAAAGGCTTATTGAGGATGTAAATTTATTAGATATTTAAAAAGAAGGAAGGGATAGTATGCATTATGATTTAGAAGCATTAGAGTTTTATGATGTATTAGACAAATTAAAAACATATGCAAAAACAAATTATGCAAAAGAACGTATAGAAACTTTAATCCCTACCGATGATTTTGATGAGGTTTTAAAGATAAATCAAGAAACAAAGGAAGCTTTTGCGGCGATTATTAAACTTTCAGATATTCCTTTAGGAGGACTATATCAAGTTAAAGGAAGCTTAGAAAGAGCTCAAATTGGTAGTATTTTAGAGCCACAGGAGCTTTTAAACGTGGTAGGTTTACTAGATTGTGCTTCTAATGTTTTACGTTATTTTAAGAGTTTAGAATCCTCTAAAGTAGAAATTCCTAGTTTGAAACGATATACCGATTCACTTACATTTTATCCTACAATTAAATCTAGTATTACTCTTGCCATAGATGCAGATGGTAATATTAATGATAATGCTTCAAGAGAATTGTTCACAATCAGAAGAAGTATTATTTCCTTACAAAATAGATTGAGAAGTAAATTAAATGAACTATTAAATTCAAAAGCATCCATGCTTACAGAAAATCTTATTATTATGAGAAATAACAGGATGTGTTTGCCTGTTAAAATTGAATATAAGAATACATTCAAAGGTATTGTCCATGATATTTCCTCTTCCAATACAACCTGTTATATTGAGCCAGAGGCAACTATAGAGACCTCTAATCAAATTGATAGCTATATTGCTATGGAGAAAAAAGAAATTGAGACAATTCTAAAAAATTTGAGTTTACTTGTAGGTGCTGAAGCAGAAGGTTTAAAACAGGATTTAGAAATCCTTACCACACTGGATATTATCTTTGCAAAAGCCTTGATGGGACGTGATTTGGACTATCAGGAAGTCAAAATTACAGATAAATTATATTTTAATTTAAAGAAGGCGAAGCATCCTTTAATTGATTCTAGTGTAGTTGTTCCTATTGATATAGAACTTGGAAATACGCATAATACAATTATTATTACTGGTCCAAATACGGGTGGAAAAACTGTTGCGTTAAAGACAGTAGGATTATTACATGTAATGATGATGTGTGGTTTAATGCTTCCTTGTAGTTCTGATTCTACATTGAGTGTTTTTTCTGAAATTTTAGTAGATATAGGGGATGAACAATCTATTGCTCAATCCTTATCAACCTTCTCAGCACATATGAAGAAGATGAATGAGATTTTAAATGCTACGACCTTTCAATCTTTAGTTTTATTAGATGAGATTGGTAGTGGTACAGATCCTAAAGAAGGAAGTAGCCTTGCTATTGCAATGATAGACTATTTAAAGCATCGTGGTGCTAAGATTTTAGTTACAACCCATTATAGTGATTTAAAATCTTATGCTTATCGTGAAAAGGATGTTTTAAATGCCTCTGTTGAGTTTAATACGAATACTTTGCTCCCTACTTACCGCTTACTAATTGGTGTACCAGGTAAGTCAAATGCGATTGAAATTGCCAGTCGCTTGGGTATTCCTTTGGATATTATAAATGCTTCAAAGGGATACATGCAGAGTATAAATCCATCTGAATCTTCCAAACTTATGGATAATATGGAAGAAGAAATTACAAAATTGAGGGCTCAAGAGGAGGAACTATCGCATAAAATAGAAATGTACGATAGTTTAAATCAAAAGCTTTCTTTAGAAAAGATGAATTTGACGAAGCAAAGAGACAAAATTTTGGAAGCTTCTCGCATAGAAGCACAAAAAATTATTGATCAAACCACAGAAGAGGCAAAGGAAATTTTAAGAGAATTAAAAGAAAAAACAAGTGGTGAATATAAAGATCACGAGCTTGCTGCTTTGAAGCATCAGTTGAAAAATTTAGGTGCTAAAGAGGAGGCAACAGAATTGTTTGATGAAACCTTAGCTATAGGGGACTATGTCTTTATAAAATCCTATGAACAATATGGTACAATCATTAAGCAGAAAAAGGACAAATTCACTGTTCAAATGGGACAATTTAGTATGGATTTTTCTAAATTAGACTTAGTTAAAGCCACAAAACCTAAGGAAAAACTGCAAAAAAAGACAAGAATGAGTGGATATAATCCAGCTTCTCATGCTAGTATGTCCTTAGATTTGCGAGGAAAAAGATATGAGGAAGTTAGAAGTTTGATGGATAGCTATATCGACCAAGCAATATTAGGAAACTTAGAATCCGTTTCCATAATCCATGGCTTTGGTACAGGTGCTATCCGCAAGGCTGTGTGGGAATATTTAAAGAACTGTCCTTATGTAAAAAGTTATCGTTATGGGCAAGAAGGAGAAGGCTTAAATGGTGTAACTGTCGTTAAATTAAAATAAGGACGTAATACCATTGATTTATGAATATAACGGATCTAATTTAGCAGATGGGCTATATTACTTTTATGCCTCATGGAATTCACACTGCAATGTACTTGCAGAACGAATCACAAAGCTAAATATAGAATTTAAAAATTTAACGATTTATAAAGTGAATACCACCAAATATGTAAATATGAAGAAGGATTTTAAAATTAACAAGATTCCTTCTTATCTATTAATTCAAAATCAGCAGGTTGTTGCAAGGAAGGATGGTAATTTCGATTATATTTCGCTTAAGAAATGGCTAAATGAAAGGTTGGGATAACTATGGAGTATGTTTTAATTATTGGTCATGATATGGATTTTTCGAAGTTTAATTTTAAGGATAAGTATGTCATTGGTGTAGATGAAGGGGCTTATACAGCCTTAAAAAATGGGATTAAGGTAAATATGGCCATTGGAGATTTTGATTCTATTGATCAAGAAAAATTAAGATATATTGCCTCACTAACTCAAGTTATGAAGCTTCCTGAAAAGAAAAATGATACTGATACAGGGGCAGCCTTAAAGCTATGTAAGGATGCCTCTAGAATCATTATTTTGGGTGGTATACAAGGGAAAAGAATTGAGCATTTTATAGCTAATTTGATGTTGATGGAGACTCATAAGCATGTAGAAATGCTAGATAATAACTCACATATGTATATTATGGACTCTTCCTTTAGTATCAAAAAAACGCAGTATAAATTCATATCCTTTTTTGCGTTATCTGATACTATTATTTCTCTAGAGGGCTTCAAGTATCCTTTGACAAACTATTACTTAAAGAATACGGATCCTTTAACAATTTCAAATGAACTTTTAGATGAAAGAGGCATTGTCACCCTTAAAGGAGGAAGAGTTTTAGTTATTCAGTCTAAGGAAGATACAAAGTAGTATGAAAAAATTTGCTAGTTATTTGATTCCTTCTTTAGTAGCTACTGTTCTAATGAGTATGTATGCAATGATAGATGGTATCTTTATAGGTCAAAAAATAGGAGATGCTGGACTAGCTGCAATCAATATTGTTTGGCCAATCACGGCATTTTTGCAATCTATTGGTTCAGCATTAGGACTAGCTGCTGGAATATTTATTCAAAAGAAAATGGCAATAGAAGACTACAAGCTGGCAAGTCAAATCAAGCTTACAGTACTTATTATAGGGGTTGTTCTTGCAATTGTATTTGGTATGTTTTTCTATCTGCTTCGTGTACCCCTTTTGCATGCATTAGGTACAACTGATGCATCCTTTTCGTATGCGATTGAATACTTAAAAATCATCTTAATTGGAGCTATATTTCAGATTTTGGGAATGATGCTTCTTCCTTTAATGAAAAATTCTGGTAAGGTTAAGCTAGCAGCAGTGGCCTCTTTAACCTCTATGTTTACAAATCTTATTTTAGATTATGTTATGATTTATGTTCTAAATATGGAGCTTATGGGAGCTGCCTTAGCTTCTGTGTTAGCTCAAGTAGCTTCTGCTATGGTTTGTTTGTTGTCTTATTTTAAAGAATTTAGAGGTGTAAGCTTTAAAAAAGAAACAATTTTCGAATTATTTAAGACAAGCGTAGCTCCTTTTATCTTGGCGTATTCCTATTCGATAGTCATTATGATTACAAATATCGTATGTACTCATTATGGTGGTGATGAAGCAGTAGCAGCTTATACACTCCTTTCCTATATTGCCTATATTCTTATAGCAGTGAGTTGTGCTGTAGGAGATTCTATTCAACCCTTGTTTTCATTTCAAGAGGCTAAGAAAGAATATCAAAAAAATCGCAAAATGCTCAAACTGTGTATAGGGATAAGTTTAGGGACTATTGTAATATTTGATATTATTTTGATTATATTAAAGCGTCAATTAGGAGATTTATATAATTTATCTGATATAGCATATTCCTATTATATTTCCGGATTATATTATTATCTAGCTGGAGGAATACTAATTTCTATATTAAAGGTGATTTCAAGCTACCTATATGCAGTAGATTCTAAGCTTTTTGCAAATATTTTAGTTATAGTAGAGCCATTTGTTATTGTTCCCATCGTTTTAACTATTTTTGGAATTTCTTTGGAACTTAATGGCGTTTGGATTTCATATTTGGTTGGACAAACTTTATTATTTATTATTGCTATTATATTACTTTATCTTCAGGAGAAAAAGCATTTCAAAACACAACTAGTATAAAAAACTAGATAGTGCATATTTTAAAACACTTAATACCGAGCATATAAATAGATAGCGAGGTATAAAAAACTACATAGACTATAAAAAACATTTTGTTACATAACTGGTTTTAAAAACTAGTAAAAATAATATAAAACATTTAAAATACTATCATATAAAGAATGATAACTAGTTTTAAAAACTGCCTATGTATTGAAATGTTAAAATGTTATATGAGACATCGAGAAAAAAATTATGGGTAAGTCTACATCTCGATTGGTAAAGGAAGGATGGTGGTAGTATGGATGGATTCTTTGTTATAGATAAGCCTACAGGAATTACCTCACAAGGAGTAGTCGCAAGTATCAAAAGACAATTTAACTTGAAAAAATGTGGTCATACGGGTACACTAGATCCTGATGCAACAGGAGTGCTAGTAATTGCTTGTGGTGAGGCAACAAAACTGATTCGCTTATTGGATGAAAAGGATAAAGAATATGAAACAACAATTATTTTTGGTTATGATTCAAATACACTTGATTTTTATGGAAAAATAACAAAAGAAGAAGAAATGAATTTCACTTTAGCAGAACTGGAATCTGCCTTAAATAAAATAAAGCATCAAGCCCTACAAATACCACCTATGGTTTCTGCAATAAAAGTTAATGGGAAGAAGCTTTATGAGTATGAAAGAGAGAATAAGGCAGTAGAATTAGTGCCAAGAAAGATTCAAATTAAGCGTTTAGAGCGCATTTCAGACTTGAGATGGGTAAATGGTCATTTAGAGGTAGATGTCTGTATTTTATGTTCTAAAGGCTTTTATGTTCGTTCTTTTGCAAGAGATTTAGGACAAGCTTTAGGTGGATGTGCTATTTTAAAGAATTTAAGAAGATTAAAAAGTGGTCGTTTTAGTATAGAAAATGCTGTTCGTTTAGAAGATTTAAAAGAAGAAAACCTATATAGCATAGAAGCTATTTTCTCCGAATTTTCCTATTTAGAGGTGAATGACTATATTGCAAAGCTTGTGAAAAATGGTGTTATGCTGGATGAAAGGCAAATTATAACAAAAGAACCATTTTACATTACCCATAATGGTGTTATAATTAGTATATATGAGGTTGTTGGAGAAAATAAGTATAAGCCAGTCGTAATATTTAAAGGAAACTGAGGTGTTTTTTGTGAAAACAATACATATAAAAGATAATGAGCATGAGCTCATCACAGATCCTCTATGTGCTGCAATAGGAAACTTTGATGGGGTTCATCTTGGCCATCAAAAGCTAATAGAAGAATGTAAAAGGCATGGGTATAAATCTGCAGTTTTAACCTTTTACCCACATCCATCTGTATTTTTAAAGAAAATACCAGATTATAAGCTTATCACACCTATTCAGCATAAGGCGGACATTTTATCAAGAATGGGAATAGACTATTTAATTATCATTGAATTCAATGATGATATTGCTAAAATTTCTAAAGAAAGTTTTATGCTATGGATGAAACGCTTAAATATTAAATCCTGTGTCTGTGGATATGATTTTACCTTTGGTAGAAAAGCAGAAGGCACAATCATCGATTTAGCGAAAGAATTTGAATTTTATGAGGTGAAAAAGTTTATTTTTGATGATGTGCGTGTATCTTCAACCTATATACGAGAATTATTATCTTTAGGTGAGGTTTCTAAGGTAAATCGAATGCTAGGAAGAACATTTTCTATTCGTGGTAAAGTAAATTATGGAACTCAAAATGGTCGTTTGATAGGCTTTCCTACCGCAAATGTAGATTATAAAAACTACTTTTTACCTGCAAATGGGGTATATTTTGTGACTGTACAAATTGATCATGTTTTGTATTATGGGATGTGCAATATTGGAAATAATCCTACTTTTAACTATTCTTTTATCAGAAAGCTAGAAGTAAATATATTTGGCCTAGATGCAGATATCTATGATTCCCAAATAGAAGTATTTTTCTATGAAAAAATTAGAGATGAGGCAGTCTTTCCTTCTAAAAGGGCTCTTATTTCTCAGTTAGAAGCAGACCGAAAGAAATGCTATATGCTTTCAGCAGATATGAATTTTACAAAATAATACTTTTCTTTGAGTTTCCCCAAAATTAAATAAGGGTATAAAAAGGCAAAAATCCATGAGGTA
>JAMPGQ010000067.1 GCA_023663825.1 Anaeroplasma bactoclasticum | reverse complement strand
CAGTTGTACTTAATCATTTTCAATCACGCTATCTTACCAATGTAAGAAACTCTCTCTACGACAATTTAATTTTCATAAGCCATCTATAAGAAGTAGAGCTCTTTACTTATAGACTTTTACTAGCTTTTCTTTACTATAGCATAATATAGCTTAAATGTGAAGTCCACTTTTTAATTGATAGTGTAAAATACATTGAAAATACGCTTTTTTAAGCCTTCTAGGCTTTTATAATTTATGTACCAATAGTCAAAAATTCAGTTCTTTTTTATAGTTTAGTAGGAATGATTATTAAGTATCAAAGTGCAAATATTCATTGTCAAAAAACCACAGAACATGGTATAATGAGTTATAAGGAAAAAGTGCATTAGTTATTAAAAGACAGGATTTATTTGATTTGGTGGTGAGTGGTATATGAAGTGTAATAGTAAAATTTTTATTTGTTATCGAAATAACAATGTAGATGTTGTGGAAAAATTATATCAATATATTGAAACTAGAAATACAGAAGAAAACTTAAATATCGAAAAGATTTGGTTTTCTAATGGTGAAGTAGAATGCAATTATCTATATGATGCTTTAGAAGGATTAAAAACATATGATCACATTATCTTTATTATTGATCAAAATTTTACTAAGGGTTTTATGTGTGATGATGGGGTTACCCCTAATGAGAATTGTATTACTGCTAAAGAAATATTAACCATTAGTCAAAGATTAACCGACGAGTTTAAAACAAAAAGTTATCAAGCTTTGTTACCTCATATGTATTGTATTAATGTAGGAGAAGGCAAGGCAGGAACTTTTAGTGATAATGGGGATGATCTTATTCATTATCTTAGCTATTATAAAATTGATATTAAAGTAATTAATTTATTTTTAAAACTTGGAGAAAATCATATTGTTAAAAATGATTTTTCTGATGATGATTTTAGCATGGTTTTTGAAAGGGTACTTGACAAAATCATAAAAAATATAAATGTCAGTATGAATTTAAAGCGGTATTTATCATTTTACAAGAATAAGCAGGTATATAAAACACTACCACAATCAAAATTAATCAATTGTATTTATGCGAAGGGAGAATATTCGAATTTAGAGAAAACAAATAAAATTAAAGATTTAATTCAAGATTTTAAGATGCTGTTTATAGATAAAAAGGTATATAAATATCATTACAATGATGATATTTCAGATCGTGTATATAATTTTAAAAAAAGCATATTAAAGGAAGATAGTATTCTTATTGGTAATGCGGGTTGTGGGAAATCCACCTTATTATTTCATTCTTACATTGAACTTGTAGAAGAAATAGAAAAAGAAAAGTGTATCCCTATTTTTATTGATTTAAATATGGTTACTGTTTCTTTGTCTTTGTTAGAATGTATTGAAAAGGTAGCTAGATTTTTCATTTCCGAAAAGTTTGATTTAGTATCTATATTTAATGAGCTCTACTTGCAGGGATATAAATGTGTTTTGTTATTAGATAGCTTAGATGAGTGTATGGTTGATAATATTCAGTCTCAGCTTGTTGGGTTAAGGCAAAGTGATTTATTTTTAAATCATACAAAGATGCCTTATAAAATTTGTGTTGGTCTTAGATTAGGACGCTTTGATAGTTTAGATGCAGATGTAAAAAATCATTTTAGGAAGTTTTCAGTACGTAATTTTGATAAATCAGATGTAGATGTTTATATAGAGAAATTAGTTTCTTTAAATAGGATTTCTACAAGCCAGCTTGCCTCAATTGGAGTAGCTGTTGAGCTTTTAACATACACAGATAAAATCAATCCGTTTTTATTGTCTATGATTATTCAGCCATATGTAAATGATCAAAACTATATGCCAAATAGTTTTAAAATGATTGATTTATTATATACATCTGTAACGTCCCTTACTAAAAAGGTAAATACAAGGAGTAGAGAAGCAATAAATAAGGATGTAGACCCAAGAAGCTTAAAAATAATAGGTGTGAATGGTGTTTTAGCTAATGTGAATTCTTTAGGAAATCCATATCCGTTTTTTAATGTTGATTATACTTTTTCAGAACAAAATTTTTTAAAGGATGTGCAATTTATATCCAAAAATACATATTTAATCAATGCTGAAGGAGCTTTTTATCAGAAAATATTTTCAGATTTCTTTTCTGCTAAATATATTTATGAAAATATAGGAAGAATGAATATTAATAGGGAGCAATATTATAAAATATGCAAATATTTTTATAACTCCTTTAACTTTAAAGAGATATTTGAGTTTATTATCTTATTAGCAGATAAGGATACAGAACTTAGCTTAGGAACTATCGATTTTCTTTCTGAAAAAATCAATCTTATCATAGATGCAATGATGGAGCAGATGAAGGAAGAAGAAGTATTTTATTATATTAAAGCTATGTTAAGTATAATAAAACGATATTCTAGTCCAAAAATTATAAGAGATGCTTTACCCATTCATTTATCTGCAACCTATCATCCAGATGAAATATCTATTTATCTTTTTGAAAAATATTTTCTATACCTATGTAATCGTAATTGCATAAATTATGGATATTTTTATAACATCATATCCTCCATTGATCGATATGATTTGGTTTTGACTGCCCTTTTAAATATTTCTGATCAGATTGATGAATTTCAAGCTTTTAAGATGCTTTCAATTTATAGAGATTCTTATTTAATTTTAAAATATAATGGTCAAGCTGAAATTATAAATTGCATTTATTCAAGCTACTTTGATAGAGGTCAAATGGCAAAAATTTATAAGCTAGCAACAAATCAAAGGATGTATCAAAAGGTTTCTAATATGCCTTTGAGAGAGACTTTAAATGCAGCCTTTTATGCAAATGCAGTTTTGTTTGGTGGCGTAGAACATATTCCTTTTTCTAAACTCAATCCCAATATTGATTTAGGCTATGATTATTTTCCAAAAATATTTAATATAGAATTATTTGTTACAGATTCTATTTTAAATTCTAATAAGGTAGTTAAGATTGTTGATGAAACAGATGACCTATTCTTTAATTCAGATCAGGATGATTTTAGTATTGATCTTGTTAATATTGATTCTCTAGATTCTATTTATGAATTAAAGGAAAATGTGATCTCTCTTTTCCTTTATCAAACAAACTCAACAATTTTGCCTAATCAAATTTCTAAGAGAGGTAATCTTTTGAGTTTATATATTGGTGAAGGGATTGAAGAAATCAAAGCAAATGCCTTTATGAAAAGTGAAAGCTTGCGAAATGTTGTTTTGCCAAAAGGAATAAAAAGGATTGGGGATTTTGCATTCTGTCATTGTGATTGTTTAGAAGAGCTTTATTTGCCTGAAGGTATAACTGAAATAGGAGAATCTTTAATCGAGGATTGTACATTATTAAAGAAGATTATTCTTCCTAAGAGCTTAAAGAAGCTTGGCAATTATCTTTTTGAGCAATGCTCATCCTTAGAAACAGTTGACTTTCAGAATAATCCAATTGAGTTACCAGAAGGAATTTTTGTTGGGTGTCATAGTATGAAATCAATAGAAGAGCTTCACCTTAGTAAAACCACCATAAATTTACCAATGCTATGCTTTGCTGAAAATGATGTATTAAGATATGCAGATTTTGAAGCCTATCATTTAAAAGAAATTAACAATTACTGTTTTTATAAGTGCATAGCTTTAGAAGAAATTATCTTTCCTAAATCTTTAAATCAAATTGGAATGTGTTTGTTTTATAATTGTTATTCTTTAAAACGGGTTGTTTTTCATTCTTTACCTATTGTATCTAGTCAGGTCTTTGCTGGGTTGAGTCATCCAATTGAAATTATCCTTTGTGATAAAAGCTATGTAATTTCTTCAAATTCTGAATTTACAGAAATTATCTTCTCTTTAGGTGGGAAGGTTATTGATGATCGTTTTGAGAGTGGTTTTGCTTTTGAAAGAAAAAATGATGGAACTTATAATTTAGGCTATTCTTTTAATCGTGAAAAAAAGGAGAATTCCTTATTTGATATGCGAAGCTTTGCAGAAAAAGGAATATGTATCTCCTCCTTTACAATAGGAGCAATGGGAGACCATAATTTTATTAACGATGTCATTTTAGATGAAAATTTAATAGAACCAGCTGATTGGTTATTTGAGGATTGTCAAGCATTATACAATGTCAAACTAGCTAAGTGCAAAATAACAAAACTTTCTAAGCACATGTTTGAAAATTGTGATGCATTAACGGAGGTCACTTTACCTTCAACGATTACTAGGATAGAGGAATATGCATTCGAAAATTGTACGAATTTATCTACTCTCCATTTTGTTAGAAATTGCTTTGAAGATTGTAAATATAAAAAGAGTCCTTCTGATGTAGCCTTATGCTTAGAGATTGAAAACGAAGCTCGCTTACATTGTAAATTTAATAAAAATGGTAGCATCTATATTCCATGTAATGTAGAATATATAGGAGATTATGCTTTTCATAAGTGCTATTCTATTCAAACCATATATTATAATCCTAAAACAACTCAAGTTTCTCCTCTTGCTGCATATGAAACAGAATGCAAGTTTATCCCATTAAATAGTGATAATGAGATCTTTGAGTGAAGGAGAGGTAACATGAAAAAAATTAATTTATTGAGTTCATATTTTTTTGAACAACCGAATTTTAAAACCGAAAATTATAGATGCTTAAGTAGATGCTTAAATCGGTTTTCTATATCAGGAAAAAAAGAAGATGCATTTACGGTTTATTATTGTTTCTGTGAGATATTCAAGGTGTTTGGAGAGAAGAGTAATACTATGAATAAAATCTTACAGCTACTTTCTGATCATGAAAATCATTCAGGTGAGTTACTATCCAAACACAGAGATCATTATTCTCATTCTGTTTATGTTTTTGCCTTAGGATTGATGATTTATGCTAATGATTTTAAATTTAGAGAAGCTTATGCTGCATTTTATAAAATAGATTCTTATGAGCATTTTCTAAAGTATTGGGGTCTTACTTCTTTATTTCATGATATTGGTTATCCTTTTGAGCTTGCTCATCAACAAATTAAATCCTATACAGAGGATTTGTGGGGTGAAAAGAGTATATTAAGTCCTTTTGTTTCTTATGAACATATGAATGGACTATTGGTCGTTAATGAAAAAACAGAGGAATTAAATCGCATTTTGGCTTTAGGAGTTTGTGATAGATTAGGCTATAGTTTTACTGAGGTATATGAGACTTTAACCAATCGATACAAGGATAAACCTAAATATATGGATCATGCATATTTTAGTGCCATTTTGCTTGCAAGACAGCTTATAGACAATAAGCTAGAATTAGCAGATGAACTTTTAGATGTTTTAACAGCTATAGTTTTACATAATAGCTTAAACAAATTTGATTTAGTGAATGCAGAGCCTATTTCTGTAAATCAACATCCACTTGCTTATTTATTAATGCTATGTGATGAAATCCAGTGTTGGGATAGAACTGCTTTTGGTTATGTTAGTAAAAAGGATCCACTTCCTTGGGATATTCGTTTTGATTTTCAACACGAGTCTATTTTTATAGAATACCTATTTGATTCTTTTTTTGTTGATACCCCTTGTGAAGAACATTTAAAAAATAAGAACGTAGAGGCAGTTATAAAAAAAATCGAAGATTTAGCTAAAATTGTTATTCCACATAGAGAGCTTTTTGTTTCTGTAGTAGAAGAGAAAAAGGAAAGAAAACAAACAAATTTTGCTTCCACAACGAATTTGATTAATCTTTGCGATTTTGCAAAAGCAATTCATAAGAGTTATCAGGTGCTTTGGGGTGGAGATGATTTTGATGATTTACCTTTAGAAACAAAACTTTCTAATATTGAACAAGCTAAATCCTATTCAGAGAAGCTAGAATTAATAAATTGTTTTTATAGTGATAAGGAATTAGATTATCCTATTGTTAATAATTTTTCCAATAATAATTATGATATTTACAGAAAGAAAAGAACAGATGATATTGAATTTCTAGCAAGAGAAGAACATGTTCGTTGGGTAAAGGAAAAGTTAGCTGCTGGCTGGAAGTATGGCGAAACTAAGGATAGTAGTAAAAAAACTCATCCTGATATTGTTCCTTATGAATCTCTTTTAGATTCTGAAAAAGAAAAGGATATTGTTATGATAAAAAATATCATTCCTTTTCTTTATGAACAGGGGCATAAGGTTAGAGTGTATCGCTTTAGGTATGGTAGAAAGCCAACACTAGATATTGCAGGAGTGGGACATAGAACTATATCTTCTGATAAAGAACAGCTAAAACAAGAAATCAAAAGAATATTAAAGGAATATGAAAAAGACTATCGTGTTATTGTTAGAACGGCTTATGCACCAGGTGCAGATCAATTGATTGCAGAATGTGCTATAGAGCTTGGTATAACTATAAAAGCAGTATTACCTTATCCTACAGAAAAATATATAGAGTCTTTAAAAAAGGATGCAGCAGAAAGCAACTATTCTTTTACGGAAGAAGATGAATTAAGATTAAGACATTTACTCGCTCAAACTGTAGTTTGTAGGGAATTAAAGAATAAAGAACATCCATATTTAGCAGCAAGTGAGCAACTCATTAAACGCTGTGATAAAGTGATTGCTTTATGGGATGGAGTTAAAACACCATTAGAGGATCATAATCATAATCCCATTAATCAGGGTGGCACATATCATTGTATCAAGTTAGCCTTAGATAAAGGATTGAAAGAAAATGAAGATATACATATAGTGAAATGTGATAGATAAGTAAAAGAATTTGGATGAATGAAAAAACCATAGATGGTGAAATGATGACTGTAGAAAAAAGTAAAGAATCAAGCAATAAAATAGAACAAAGAGTATGAAGGAGAATGAAATGAGAAATTTATTTTTAGTTGATGGAGCAGCAGGCTCTGGTAAAACTGATTTTTTCAATTTTATCAATGGTATAGGAAGTGAAACAAATAATTTTGCAATAGCTTTACCAAAATATACCACAAGAGAAAGAAGAAATAGTGATGCAAATAATAAAGATTTAATTCATTTTGATGGATCAAGAGAAGAAAGAGAAAAAGCATATTTAAATAAAATGGCAGAAATAAAAAGTCGAGATGAAATAATTTTTGAATATCAATATCCAACAGGAGAAGCCTATTATTCTATAGAAAAAAGTTCTATAGATAAAGCATTGAAAAAATATAAGAATGTTTACATCATAATAAGAAGTAGTTATTGTATTAGAGAAATAGTTCAAACATATAAAAGTTACAATAATATAAACATAGTTCCAATATTTATATATAGTGATAAAGATTGTGTGATTGATAGGCTGACGGATGAATTAAATACTCTATTGATTAATCTTTCAAAAGAAGAAAAAGAAACAAAGATACAATATGAGATAAATAAAAGAGTAAAAAGAACTAATGTGGCTATGGAAGATTATTATACACAGCCAACAGATATCTATAAAGAAATTGTAATAAATAATTCAAATAGAGAAACATATATACGTCAAATGAGAACTTTATTAGAGAAATATAATACAGTGTTCAAGGATAATACTGCATTTATTATTATGCCTATGCTAAGTAAAAAAGACGATAATTACTCTATAAATGAATCAGTGAAAAATAGAATTATTGATGCTGCAGATAATGTCGGTTTTAAGGCGAGTAGATCAGATAGCATTTTAGATTTTAATAAAAAGCTAATTATAAAAAAAGTATACGACGCAATAGAAGAATCTCAAATATGCATTGTGGATTTATCTTATAATCGTCCAAATTGCTATTTGGAATTAGGATATGCAAGAGCATTAAATAAAGTTATTATACTTATTTCACAAAATAGAGGCAGTGTTGAATTTGATGAAGCAGGTTATGATTGTTTTGAGTATGATACTTCAAAAGATGGTCTTGACAGACTAGAGCGCTATATTCAGGAAAGAATACGTTTATGGAAAGAAGAACATCTTTTATAAAATAGTTCTATTGAAAAGTTTGTTTGTTATCAAGAGATTTTTATTGGGATATTAATTTAAAGAAAAAATAAGAAGGTGGTAGTATAATGATATTAGCATTATCAATTATTTTTATTTTACTAGAGAGTGGTTTAATTATTACATATGGATATCTTTGTTTTAAGAATAGGTCTTTTATATCTAAGAATATGTCTGGGTTTATTATACCTGTTGCAATCCTTAGTTTTTGTATCATAAGTTTAGGATATGCTTCTACAAATCATTCTTATGGTGTTGAAGGTGTGAGTAAATCAGTAGAATATGCTGCCAGCCTTTTTGTCTACTCAATTAAAGTTGAACATATTAAAGGGCTAGTATTTAAAGATGTTTCCTATACTATATGCTACATAGGAATAGTATTTTTATCCATGTTTACTTCAACGGCTACAATCCTTGGTTTATGCAAAAACGCAATCATTAATTTCTTTCGAGTATCTAAAAGAAAGTTTAAAGGTACAGATATAGTTGTAGGTTACGGACCCAAGGCTTTAGAATATGTTAGAAATACTAAAAATAGTATTCTTTGGATTCATAAGCCTATTAGAATGAATAAGGATTTTATTTTAAAGGAATTATATGTGGATAAAGTGCCATATGTATTATGCAATTTAAATACGAGGAGCATTAAAAGCTTTATTTGGAGAAGAAATAAAGATTATAATTTTATTTTCTTTAAAGAAGATTCTATATTAGATTATAATACTTATATTGAGTTTTTTAAAAATAGTAAAATAAAGAACAAAAACATTAAGGTTTATTTTGAAGGAAGTAAAAATGAAATTTCTTATTTAAACGATTTATTATCTAGAGTTTATAGCGATGCTTCTAATATGGCACCCATTTTATATTGTTTTGATTTATATGAGAAACTGGCTCGAAAATTTAACTGGGAACATACCATTGCAGAAAGTTTGCCAAATGGATTTATCAAAGATGATGGAACAATTTCCAAAAACAAAAAAGTAAATGTTATCTTTTTAGGTTTTGGAAAAACCAATTCAGCATTATTTGAAACCATGGTTATGAATAACCAGTTTGCAACATATTGTGAAGAACATTATGAAGTAAAGCCAGTTCATTATCATCTTTACGATTTAGATAAAGAAAGCTTTAATAATATTACAATCCGTAGATTAGAAGAAAACTATTATTGTAAAAACAATCAAGATAAGTTTGCCAAAATAGAGAAATTATGTGAATTGCAATATAAGGCAGAAAATATAATGTCTAGAGAAGTTCAAAAGGATTTAAATGATATTGTAAATGAAGATGATGCATTTACAATGCTATTTGTAGGATATTCTGAGGATTTAGATAATATTGCTTTTTCAAAAAGCTTAGTTCATTTATTTGGTAATAAACAAATGAAAATTTTCTGTAATGTGGATGATGCACAAAATGTAGATAAGATTGAAAATAACAAAATAGAAGTATATGGATTAAAAAAGAATATATTTAGTCACGATGGAATTGTTGACGATGATCTACTCACATTAGCTAAGCTTAGAAATGATAATTATAATTTCTTATCAAACACTTTGGAAGAAAATTGGGCAAAATTAAGTTATATTAAAAAATACTCAAATTTATATTCTATTCTAAGCTTAAGATTTAAACTAAATCTAATGGGATTAACTTTGACCAATACTTTTGATGTAGCTTGTGAAGAACCTTATAGAAGCATTTATTTAAATCTTAAGCCAGAACTTAAAGAGTATTCAAATTATTTTAATCATAATTTACGCAGTACTATAGGATTTTGTGAGCATCTTAGATGGTGTGCATTTTATTACTTAAATGGATATGATACATTAAAACATACCGATTGTTATGAGCAGAAAGTTATGAAAGGTGGTAAAGAAAAATTAACTGTTGTTACTAAAGATGAAGATAATAAATTTCATGCCTATTTATTATCTTTTTATGAGATAGATCACTTACATCATTATTTAGTAGAAACATTTAATAATGTTTATCCAACAATAAATGATGTAGAAACCTATCAATATGATTATGAACTATGTGATACTTTATTAGATGATTTGAAAAAATTAAAAGAATCTAAGTGTGAATATGGAATAGAGTTTATTAAAAAAAGAGTGCTCTAAAGTTTAACTCACGAAATTTAATCGTTAATTGAAAGAGTAAATTCCGCTGTTAATAGTTGAAAATTTTGTTAAAAAAG
>JAMPGQ010000066.1 GCA_023663825.1 Anaeroplasma bactoclasticum | reverse complement strand
TTAATGCTGATATCAATTGTTCTTCATTATTGTTGAAAAAGATTGATAAACTGGCGTATGAATTAAAAGAATTTGTTATCATTTTAGATAGTTTCAAAAAATAATATTCTTATTATTGTTTTCTATGTGGCTATGGAACTTAATTGGTATGCAAAAAGTTTCATAGCCTTTTCTTTTTCCCGTAAATGTTTAAAACTTCTAAAAAATAAAATTTTTTTACAAAAAGTTGCAATTTTTTAAGCTAAACATATTCAATTTCATCATAGAAATGTCGTAAAATGTAGAAATATAACGATAAAAATCGAATACATAATCTATGCTGTTCGTAGTCATTTTGAATTTGTATATAAAAAGAATTCTTTCCTTAAATTTTACAGACATGTAAAAAGATGTGCCCATTTTTTTGAACACATCTCTCGCATTTATAATTTGAAACCTATATTTGTTTAAAAAGTCACACTATCTCTAATTTAAAGAACCCTCTTTAAATAACCGATCTTCTAAAAAATCCTATGTACCAATTTTAACTTTATTGCAAATTATTCTCAAAAAATGTCTTAATTAAAGCTGAAGTAGAGGATTTCTTGATATATCGTCCTTTTCCATCTTTCAACTTTAGATTTGCAATATCTTCTTCAGAAAAAACAGATTCTATGGTTTTAAAATTCAAATCTATATCTGCTAAGGAATAAACCCTCAATTCTGAATCATCTTTATTTATAGATTGCATTGATTTTCCAGCACTATCTGCATCTACTAATAATATAGGTTGATTTTTTTAATTTGAATTAATCTTTTACTGATCTCCAATTGTTTTTCTTATAACAACGCAAGAGGCTACTTCGATTCTCACACGCCTAGCGTGTGGTTTTTTTGTGAGTCTTTCGACTAACATAATAAAAAAATCTCAATTCAAAAAAATCGAGACTTATTTATGCTTTACTTTCTTTCTTCTATATATTATAGAAACATCTTCTTCTAGATTATAATATATTAAATTATATTTCTTACAAATTTATGTTACTTTCCCCTTAATACCTCTATAAATTTATAAAAGAAGCCCTTTATTGCATGAATTAAAAATCTATCTCTTAATATGAGTAGCATAATAAAATAAATGCAAACTCCAATCGCAACTTCTAATATCAAAAACCATCCCCCTTGAGGTAAATAATAATTTACTAAAATCAAACATAAAAACATTACAACACCTGCAATAAAATATTTATATCCAACCTTAATAAAATCCATAATCGTAAAGAAATCTCTAGCAAAATATAAATAAAGAATTGTAATTACAAGTTCCGCAACCACAGAGGATATTGCAGCCCCTCTAGCTTTAAAAAAATAGATAAGAACCGCATTTAAAGCAACATTCACAATTGCTCCAATAATTAAAAATCTATTGCTAATTCTTTGTTTGTCATAGGGTGTATAATAATGTGTTCCAAGTAAATTACTTACACCTATAATTAATATTAATGGCGAAAAAATATACAGCAATGGTATACATTCCTCATATCCTTCTCCTAAATATATTGGTACAAATCGTTTAGCTATAATAATTAATCCGAACACAACAGGAATAGAGATTAATAAAGTAAAACATGCCGATTTTTCCGTAAGATTTTTTATTTTATCATACTCTTTATTAGCAAAATAATAGGAGATTCTAGAACGCATAATTATATGCATTGTAGTAATAATTATAATAGGAAGTTTAGCTAACTGTTCAGCTTTTTCGTAGTAGCCATTTTCAAAATCAGATTGAGTAATTAACCCTATCATAGTTTTATCTAAAATAGTATATATTTGAATTGCAATGGTAGGAACAAAATAGACCATACATTCCTTAAAGTGAGAAAATGGATTTATTTTTTTATCTACCTTAATATGCAATATAAACTTAAGTAAAAAAGGTAATAACAAAAAATAAGGTAATGCATTAGTTAAAACTAAGACTAAGGCAGCCAGATTCAAATCTTGCTTTTCTTTAATAAAAACAAATACAAGTACTACATATAATACTTTAGAAAAAGTATTGACGAAAGCAATCTTTTTAAAATCTTCTACTCCTTGAAAAAACCAAGTAAAATCAAAAGCCACCACCATTAAACTAATTCCGTAAATGGCATATAAAACTGAATGAGAATCTAAAATAATAACAAAAGTAACATAATAAACAATAAGACAAATTGCGGTAAGAATTACTCTTAACAATGTAATTTCCATTAAGAATCTTTTCAAATACGCCTTATTCTCTCTGTTCACTGAAATTACTTTTTGCCCATAGGTTTCAATTCCAATATTAGCTGCAATTATAAAATAAGAAGCAATAGAGGCTACAAAGCTAAGAACACCATTCCCATCTGGTTCAAGAACACGCGCTAAGTATGGAGTAATTAAAATCGGTATCAATAATGCAAAAATTTTATAAATTGCACTATAAATATAGTTTTTCTTTATACTTACTGTGGGTGTTTGATTTTCAACGTTCTCAACCATTTTAGTGACCTCCTTTCATACAATCTTTTAAACCTTTCTTAAAGCATTAAATTTGTTAGATATTCATTTCGATAAACAAGATTTAAATCTTTATACATCATAGTATATATCTTATATTTTTCTTCTACTTTCTGAACCTCTTCTAATTCCAAGTTGAAACATACATAAAACAAAATATCATTTAACAAAGGATTTTCTCCAAAAACAAATAGCTTTTCATATCCATCATATGATACTCCTGTTGTACAAGATGGAATAGTTGTGTAGCGATATCCATCTTCTCTATACCATTTGGTAATGTCTGCTCCCCCACAGGACATTGCTATATTGTCTATCTTGTAATATCCGTTTTTTATTCCAAAAAAAGAACACTTAAAATATTTTGCATCTGGATTGTGTCCATAAATAATCGCTCTAGAAGAATCATTAATAATATATTCTGAAACTTTATTTTCTTTTAAATATTCTAAAAGTTTAGACAACATAAATCCACGTGTCATAAAATCCAAATCTAGACTTCCCTGACCAATAATAGAAACCAATGTATCAGTCACCTCTATCCTTGTCTCTTTAATGATATTTAGTTCTCTTTCTATAATTTCATAAGAAGGGGTACTCTTGTCTAAATAAGCAGAATACCAAATATCATTTAATCCACCAGACACTAAAGATGCGGAATCATAATTAGATAAAATTTCATTTGCATAGGTAATTGCTTCTGCCAATTCACTAGAAACTATAGCACTTCTTTTTTGATTAATTGTATAGACATTTTCAATACCCTCATAACTATGCTCACGATCCAAAAGCCTCCTATAGTATTCTATTTTGTTCTTACATTCATCAAATATCTCCTGAGATGAATTATATAATATAAGATCAATATAGTCTCCCTCATCAAAAGTAATCATTTCATTAAGTTCTCTATTTGATTTCGTACAAGCTCCTAAGAGGAGCAACAAAAAACTAATCAAGATAAAACCTTTTATTTTCATTTAGCGTACTCCCCCTTTTTCTTCTATCCCTTAAATCCATGAGATCTCCAATATACTTTTCGATAAGCTCTCCTTACAAAATCTTTAATTGGCTTATCTCCTAAGGTTGCAACATTAAGTTCTTTTATCTTAAGATTTCCTTTAAAGCATAACCAGACATTGAATAATCGTTCTGATAAAAAACCAAAGACTCTTTTTTGATATGCATCTCTTCCGTCATTCACATTAATTTGCTTTTCTAATTCAAACAAAACATCAAACAAGAAGGAACAGTATTCATCTATCATTTCCTTTTTACCAACAAACATATTATAAGGATAACAATAATTTTGAAGGTACATAACCTGATTCCATGCAAATTCAAAAGCTGGATATTTAGATAGAACAATTTTTTCTAACGCCAAAATATCTTCTTCAATATGCTCATTTGCATATTGTTCCATTAAGCTCTTATACTTAGGCCAACACTGCTTATGTGGTAATACCAAATCATATTTCATCATAAGGTTTTCCATTTTTTCTTTAGAAATAATTTTATAATGCAAGAAATTTATTTTTCCATTGCTAAATAATCTTCTATAATGCTCTAATGATATATGAGAAGATGTAGAGTGTTTCCACATTGCATATAATCCTGTGAGTTCGCAAAAATAAGGATTTTTATCAGAAATATTATCATCTTCATCATCACATAAATATCCAAATCTTTCTTCCTTGTTATATGAACCAACCAACAGCATTTTACGATTCTTAGGAATCCTTTTATCTTCAATTTTCTTATGGGTAATCACATACATATCTAACATAGACCCATCTCCTTAAAAACCCTTATTAAAAATACTTCGATATGGAAATACCTCATGGTGTCCTAAATAAATTGTAATATAATAAGTATATCCACAAACAAGTAAAATAGCCAAACATCCTAAAACTAAATTGAGCCATCTATATTTAGTCAATTTAAAAATATACGGAATAGTAAAAATTGAGGACCAAGAGAAAAATAAAATTGCTCTACTCATAGTCTCCATTGTTTGAAATCTTAAAGACTCTAAGCCAACCAAAAAAGCTAATGTTGATAAAATCATCAGCGGAAAAGCATAATTATCTTGATTAATCATTTTGTTTCTTCCAAACAATAACACAAGAAATAAATAACCAAATAAAGCTATTTGAGTATATAGCGGCAGCTGCAATCCTTCAAACCCAAAAAAATCACCATATCCTAATAACCCCATAAGCCATTTTGCTAGATCTAACGCAAAAAATGTAAAAACAAACAAACCCATTGTGATTTCTAAATTATATTTCTTTAATTTTCTAATGCTTAAAATCAAGAAAATGGGTGCCAGTATAATTGAGGTCAAATGGAAACAGGAAGCCAAAATAGATAATATCAATGCTTTGCCAAACTTGTGATCACAAAAGAACGAGAATGCATAAATCATAATGGCTAATGCACAACACTGCCTTACGTTATTCATTGAAATAAACCAAAAGTTACCTAGAACAATCAATGCCCCAGATAATGGTATACATTTAGACATTTTATCTATAGCTAAAATCATAAAGGTCATAAACACAAATGACGTTATAATAAATATTGGTTCTGGACTCATCCAAAAGAAAGATATAAATTTATTTAACCATACGAATGGCAGTTCAGTATAAGGTGATTCTCCTGCGACAATTCTAAAAAAACTTGGGTAGTATGTATAAAAATAATCCGTTCCTACTCCCCAGCGAAGTCCAGAAATAAGAGAAAGTGGTAAAATAGACAATATTAAAAATATAATATACCATTTCTTGTATTTTTCTTCTTTCTTCTTAAACCATTCTGCAAAACCAAGAAATAAAATTGTTAAAATTGTTCCTATTCCGTAAATTAGATAGGTTTTCCACATAAGCATTCTCTCCTATTTTCCAAAAATCCAATGATATGGTAACACCTCGTGATTTCTCCATATTCCTATCATAATATACGTTGGCGCTAAAGTCAGTAACAGCATTATCATAAGAATACAAACCTTACATACTTTATTTTTTTCCACATGATAAATCATAGGTATAAGAAATAAATTTGCCCAAGAAAAATTCAACAGGAACCTAGACATCATTTCTGGTATTTTTACGAAGAAACCCATAAAACCAATAATAGTAGCTATAGAACTCATCAAAAATACTGCAAAGAACTTTTTCCCGTATTCTTTATTCAATGCCTTATAATATAGTAAGGAAATTAAACTGATGGAACACGTTTGAATAAAATAAGTATAAATGGTTTGTCCATTATCATGCTCTGATTCAAAATAGTATCCATATTTAAAATATGGAAGTATAAATCGAACTATAGGATTCATAAATGGACTTATACATAATAATACAGCTAAAACAATAAGTATATATTTTCTTAAAAATTTCAAATGTATTAGAAAATAAAAAGGTAAAAGCATAATTAAAGACATATGGAAACACATAGCTCCTGCAATACATAAAATACTAGGAATAATCTTTTTATCAAACGCAAAAGTAAATCCATATACAGCAAGAGATAAGCCCACCATTTGTCTAGAATTGTTTAAAGAAACAAAGAAAATCATACCTAATACTAAAAGTAAAGAGGACAAAGCCCAGTTGCTTGAAAATTTTCGTATGGACAAATGCATAAATATGCTAAACATAAATCCCATGATTAAAAACAACCAAACAGGGTTATCTGTCATCCTCCTTAAAAGCATATTTAACCATAAAAATGGATATTCTGAATACTGTCCTGTTTCAGTCAATGCATTTAAGAAATTGGGAACATAGGTGTGATTATAATCTGTGCCAACCTCATAACGTAATCCAGCAACTAAAGCCATAGGCAATATCGCAAGTACAAACAAAATGTAATAGGCAATTTTATACTTTTTTGCTTCTTCCATCTGCTTTGATTTTTCATAGCAAAATTGTGAAAATCCTATTAATGTTGCCATTAATGCTGTCATACATATGTAAATTAGCACGTTAATCACTTCCTATCGTTTATAAATCTCTTCTAAAGCTTTTGCTGATTTATGTATATCAAAACCTGCATCCTCTATTTTTTTTGAAGTATCTTCTCTTACGCTCCTTTGTCGTAAAACAAACTCTACCCAATCTCCCACTTCCTTAATCGGTATGAGTTCTGTTGTATTTAATAGTTTTACACCTGCATCTATTGTATCCGCAAAGCCACAAGGCAATCCTGCAGCTTGGGCCTCAATTCCTACAACAGGTAGTCCCTCATGTAAGCTCGGCAAAAGAAAATAGTCGAATGCCTGATAAAACCGATAAACATCCTTCTGTACACCAATATCGATAATGTCTGAAAGAACACCTTGTTCTTCGGCATAGGCAAATACATCTGTTTTTAAATATCCCTCTCCCAACAACATCAATTTAAAATTCGTACTTCTTTTCTTTAATTCTTTAAGTATTTCTATCAAAAACTTATGATTCTTTTGCTCGACATATCTTCCGATATGTCCTAATAGAATCATATCTTCTGTTATATTATATTTTTCTCTTATTTCACTTCTTATTGTTTTATTAAACTTGAGTTTATATGTATCCACACCATTTTTTAATATAAATTTTTGGGAATTATATTTATTAGAATACATAAACTCAAAAGCCAAATCCGAACAAGCTATGTAAACATCTGGATATTTTGAGTACTTTCTTTTCCAATATTTATGCATTCTTGTTTTTAAACCTAATAAATCCTTTTCTATTTTAGCATTATGAGAATGCACTATTACCTTTGGGACTTTCAACTTCTTGGCAAGTCTTGCATATTTCAAGCCTGAAGCATTACTACAATTAATATGAAAAACATCGGGTTTTAAAGATGATAAAATTCTTTTCATCCTTCTACTATTCTTCATCGTACGAAGAACAGGATTAGAGATTGGTTTATCTAAAACCGTTAAAAAGTTTACATTGTTCCTTTTTAAAACATCATCAAATAGATCTGTTTCCTTCTGAGTGGCGAGGATGGTGAATTTTAAATCCTCTTTGTTCATCGCATCAAGCAAATTAGTAATCATGCTCTCTGCCCCACCAGAACACCAGTGTCCATTATATATAACAATATGTTTCATATCATTCACCAGCCACTAAATCTAGTGCGCTTTCTATAATATCATCCATATCCATATATTTATATAAACTTAATCTTCCACCAAAAAGGATTTTTTGATTTTGGATAGCTAATTCATTATATTTATTATATAAATCCGTATTAGCCTCATCATTAACAGGATAATATGGTTCATCTCCGACTTTCCAAGTAGAGGAATATTCTTTAGAAATGACTGTTTTTTCTTGATTTCCAAATTCAAAATGCTTATGTTCAATAATTCTTGTGTATGGGATATCACTTGCAGTATAATTTACAACCGCATTTCCTTGATAGTTATTCATATCTAAAATTTCAGTTTCAAAACGAACAGATCGATATTCTAAAGGACCATAACAATACCCAAAGAAGGCATCAATAGGACCTGTATAAATAATCTTTTTAGCAAGAGTATTATACTTTTCTTTATCTTTTAAATAATCACAATTCACTCTTACCTCTATACCTTCAAGCATTTTTTCAATAATTTTTGTATAACCACCTATTGGTATTCCTTGATAAATATCATTGAAATAATTATTATCAAAGGTATACCGAACAGGTAATCTTTTAATAATAAATGCTGGCAATTCTGTACATAATTTTCCCCATTGCTTTTCTGTATAACCTTTAATCAATTTTTCATATATAGTTTTTCCAACCAATGATAAAGCCTGTTCCTCTAGATTCTTTGGATTTTTTTTAAAAGAATCTTTCTTTTCCTCTTCTATTTTTCTTTTTGCCTCTAGAGGAGTAAACACCTCTGGCCAAAGTTTAGTAAAAGTATTCATATTAAATGGCAGGTTATAACATTCATTATGATATCTAGCTATTGGAGAATTCACATAATGATTAAATTTAGCAAATTGATTGACATAATTCCAAACTCTTTCGTTTGATGTATGAAATATGTGTGCACCATATTTATGAACCTGAATACCTTCAATTTCCTCTGTATAAATGTTTCCTCCAATATGATTTCTTTTTTCAAGAACCAAGCATGTATAACCTTTCTTTTTTAACTCGTAAGCACAGGTGGCACCATAAAGTCCCGACCCAACGATTAAATAATCATACATAAAAACCACCACCAATCTCAGTAAGTCCATTGGGTCTTTGTGGCAAATTATCTAAAGCTGCCATAAACATCATTAATGGCAGCATATAATAATACATTCCATATGTATTATCAATCAAACCATAAAGATCAACAACGATATATCCTATAAGTAATATGAACATATACGTTCTATCTAATACGAACAATTGTTTATATTTTTCATAAAAATGAATTAATAAGAATACAAAACCAACAATACCAAACGCTACTAAACATTCCATTAAGGTTGAATGATACACTACAAATACTTCTCCCCAGCCAGACTGTGAATTAAACAGCATAAATTCAGCAACCACACCAGCGCCAAAGATCTTGTGCCCTGGATATTTTTCCCACATTTGTATTCCCTTGTTCCATAATTCTATTCTACCATTAGCATCTAAATTATCAGAAAATACATTATGTGAAATTCCATGTATAAGCTCTGGAATTCCAATAAAGCATTGCATACAAATTAAGGCTCCCAATATAAATACAGCTAAACAAATAAAATATGTTCTTCTATTCTTGCTTGCAATACCACAATAGATTAATAATGCAAGAGTTTCGATTGTTCCAAATAGATATGTACCACGACTTGTAGTTAAAATAATACCAATACATACAAGTCCTAGTTTCACAAAAGAAAGTGCAATTTGATATGCTTTTTCCTTCTTTAGCATATTATAAAAGATAAATACCAAACCAAAACACATCATAATTCCTGCTTCATTACATAATCCCCAACCTATATAATAACTAAACTCTAAGATGGATTTAGATGGTTCAATTGTATGTAAATATAATACTTTAAGTCCACACTCAAAAGCTAGTAAAATAGCCATATACTCCATTGTTAAAGTTACCATATGAAGAGAATCTTCTTTTAACGATGATACCATCAAAAAATAAAACAAAAGAAACAATCCATAACTTAAATACATTACATAAAGAAATTCTTTTCCATTAGGTATCACTCTATGCCATAAGATTGGTAAAAAGCACGATATAGAAAGCAATGCCATGCCCTTAAAGTGTTTCGCTTTTCGAAAATGAACTCCATTCCAAATCATATAAACAACAAGCGACCCTACAAAAAAAACGACACAAATAATAATAGGAATAGATGCCTTAGTATCAGAAATTTGTTCACCATTACAAAAAAGAAACCCCAAACTACAAGGTGCTATGTATTTAAAATCATTAAGAATGAGTAAAGAGATTCCAGCAATACAGGATATAGTAACCATACCAGCTAAAGTACTAAACTTCCAACAAATTAATGCAATACACATAACAAAAATAACATATAACTCTTCAAATATTGGATTATGATTTAATTTTTTTATTTTTGGGTTGTTTAGTATTTTATCCAGCATATTCTCATCTCACTTTATACCCCAATAAAGTTTCCTTATTATTGTACCATTTATTTTAATATTATTCAATAATATTAACAATCTTAAAATTTTTTAGTTCCCCTATTTTTTCAGGCTAAAAATATAGATTTAAGGCGTAAAGTAACCTATAAGAAAAGATAT
>JAMPGQ010000065.1 GCA_023663825.1 Anaeroplasma bactoclasticum | reverse complement strand
TTTCATGGCTATGTGTGCCTTTCGAGGCACGAGAAAGGAATGTGAGGTTATTATGTTTTGTAAAAAATGTGGAGCTAATATTCCTGATGATGAAGATAAGTGTCCATTTTGTGAGGAACCGGTAGAAGGTAGGAAAAAACCAAACGAAAATAATCGTGAAGATAAGGAAGAAAATTTATTTCCTGAATCAAACATTTATGAGAAACAGGATAGAAAATTTGAAAATTTAGATTTTTCAAATATAAAAAATGATGAACCCGTAGATTATGGATCTGTATGGTGGGGTGTATTAGGGTTTTTCTTTCCCCTTATCGGCTTAATACTATTTTGTATTTGGAAAAATGATAAACCAAAATCTGCAAAGCATGCTGGAATAGGAGCATTGATTGGATTTATCTTAGGAATCATTTTTTCTGGAGCTATTTTATGTTGTTGCTTATCAATTGATTGGGATGAAATTCCTAACGATCCAAATCTTCAAAACTATGTACAAAGATTTACAATCTAATTTTATTGAACGTGGCTTAAGCTTTTTTGTTCCCTTTTTAGGATTAGTATGGTTTATAAAGAAAAAGTATAGAATATTTAATATGATAGGATTTATTGTCAATTTTTTAGTTTGTGTTGGGATAATCCTACTCATCATAAAATATATTCCTTTTTCTCATAATCGTCTTTCTTATTTTGGGCAAAAGCCTTTATGTAATTTGAAAGAAGAACGAGGAATACATTTTGGAAGCTTTGTGTTTATTTTATGTTATCGCTGTACCTTTATTATTTTAGGTGGAGTAATATCTTTTTTTATAATGTATCTAAAAAGAATTAGAATTCATTATTTTTATATTGTTTTCAGTTTTTTATTTATACTTCCTTGTTTTTTAGATGGGTTAATCCAGCTTCTAACTTCTTATGAATCGACAAATTTAATTCGTGCATTAACTGGCTTTTTAGCAGGCTTTGGCATAGGCTATATTTTATATATGCCATTTAAGAAGTGGAATTTATTTTTCTAAATAGCTTCTATTTGCTATAATAATCAATATAAAAGTAATTTAAATTGATATAGAAATAAGTATAGATATTAAGATAAAGAGATGATTAAAAATTTAACCTAGGTATAGTTAGCTTCTAAGTTACAAAAAAAATTTATTTGCCTATATCTTTTTTTCTTTATGTACATAGTATAAAAATGGGAGTGATGAATTGTGAAAACTTTAGAAATTAACTCTCAGGAATATATTTTAGATAGTGATATAGAAAAGGGCTTTTTAAAAGGTTCTTTATGGGGAAACTTATTCTCTGGATATAAATTTATTTTAACGGATGTAAAGGATTTGACTGAAGAAGAACAAATACTATTCATGCTTCAGGTATATACCTTTGCTTCTATTGAACTAACCCTTTATGTCTGCACGCATCCAGATAACAAGGATGCAATAGAAACATTAAAAAAGGTCAATATAGAAAAGGATAAATTATGTAGCTATATTGAAACAAGATATGGTGCTTTAAAGGCTTGTTCTGTTCTATTTGATGGTTTTTTAAATCGCAAGTGTACATGGGAGGTTAAAAAATAATGTGGACATATGAGAAAAAACTTGAATTTCCTGTTCATATAGCAAAAAGAAATTTATGGTTTGCTAAAGAGCTTATAACTGCCATTGGTGGTGCAGGAGGAGAACTTGCTTCAGGTGTAAGATATTTGATGCAGGCTCCAACAATGCCAGATAAGATTGGGCAAAACCTTTTAATAGAAATTGCTACAGAAGAATTAGCACATGTAGAAATTTTAATGGCTATGATGAAGGGATTAACAGAAGGAGCAACCTTAGATGAAATTAAAAAGTATGGGTTTGAGTCTATGTATACAGACCATGGATTAGGAATCTATCCAACTGATGCTAGTGGGAATCCGTTTACTGTAACCTTGATTGCCTCAACTGGAAGTCCAATTAGTGATTTAAATGAGGATTTAGCGGCAGAGGCTAAAGCTAGAGCTGGCTATGAGCACTTAATGGATTTGACTGATGATCCAGAAATATTAGCACCACTTTCCTTTTTACGGCAAAGAGAAATCGTTCACTATCAAAGATTTGCTGAGGCGTTAAAGCATTATCAAGAAATTCTAAAAGAGTATCAAGGATAAAAGCTTGTAAAAAGCTTTTTTATTTTGATTTGCAAAAAAATATATAAATTGTTATTTTATTAAGAGAAATGCTTTATTTTAAAATTTATATATCTTTTATTTTCAATTTGTGATATAAACTAATGTAGGAAGGGAAGAAGAGAAAATGAACAAAGGTTATCTTACTATAAAATACATATTTTGCTTTTTTTGTTTATTTTTAGGCACAATAATCATGCTGATTTTTTCCTTTTGTGACACAGATATTTATCATATTCCAAGAGCAAAATTAGGGATTATGGATTTTAGCAATTGCAAAAATTACAATAAAAATATCAATATGCCTATTGTTGGTGAGATGGAATTTTATTATAATAGATGGATTATTACGGACAAGGATGATAAGGATTTAGATTCTTATATAAAAGCTCCTTCTAAATGGAGTAATCTTACAAATAATAAAACAGTGTATAATCGTGTTGGTTATGCATCTTATAAGGTTACTTTGACAAATTTGGAACCTAATAGTAAAATCAAAATTAAATGTAATTCTTTAACCTTGTCTGTTAATCTATATTTAAATGGAGCTAAGGCTGGGTATTGTGGAATGCCTTCTAAAGAAAAATATGATAAAGTTTCAGATCTTAATGAAGCAGATTCATGGTTTGTTGATGTCCCAACAGATGGAAGTGTTGAGGTTGTATTAGAAACGGGGCTAAGTAAATATGGTGGTTTAGTAGCTATGCCCTACATTGTTTTAGAAGATCATAGTAATACTTATATGAGCTTTATTAATTTTTTGCCTGCAGTAGCTTTAGGACTTTTATTTTTTTCTATAGTGATGAGTCTATTTATGTCTTTTTCTTTAAAAAGAGGAGAAGGTAAATATTATTTGTTCTTTACGTTTTTATCTATAGCTATTCATTTTATTTTTTCTTACGATATTTTGCTTAGAACAAGAGGCTTTAATTTTTTTGCGAAGGATATGATTTTTGAGGGCTGTTCTTTTTTATCGATTTGCATATTTAGTGTTGTTCAGCTTTTATATTTAACAAATCTTAAGAAAATAAGCATGAAAAAGATTTATGTTTTCTTTAGTGTAGGCATTCTTCTTTTTATTCCAATTTTATATTTTGTCTTTTTGGCTACTATAGGAAGTCTTATTCTTTGGCTATGCTTTTACCTTTTACAGCTTCCTATTATAATAAAATGCTTGCGTTCTCTTTTAAAAAAATCAGATACTGAATTTTTCATTTATATTTACTTTATTATGATAGGAATCTCTTTAATGGAAATGATGGATGCGATGGATTTAATTACTCTAACAACATATGGTCATACCTCAGCCTATATGCTTGCAATTATGTTTTTGACATTTGGTTTTTATGCCCATCGTTTAATTCATCTAAATCGCATAGAAAAAAGAAGCAAGGATATGGAAATAGAAGCATTAAAATTAAAAAATGAAATTCTTTTGAATCAAATTAAACCTCATTTTGTTTATAATACTTTAGCTACAATTCAAGGCTTATATCATAAAAATATATTAGAAGGAGATGAGGGGATTGTTTTATTTTCTAAATATTTAAGAACGAATGTTGATGCAATAGAAGAGGGCATTGTTTCTTTTAGTGAAGAATTAGATAACATTATTAATTATGTTAATCTAGTAAATCTAAGTGTTGAGCCAGCTTTTGTTTTAGAAGTAGAGATAGATTATGAAGATTTTATGCTTCCCGTTTTGTCCTTACAACCTATTATAGAAAATGCAATTAAGTATAGTAGAGTAAATGAAAAAAAGGATGGCTATATTAAAATTAAATCTTATTGTATAGAAAATGAAGTTACGGTTATACTATCAAATAATGGTGTTCCTTTTGATGTTACTAATATTTCTTCTGCATCTCAAGGTCTTAAAAATTCAAGAATTCGCTTAGAAAATTTTCTTAACGCTACTTTTGAAATGAGTAGTGATATAGAAGAAACAAAAATAGAAATTCATTTTACATTGGATAAAGATTAACACTTTTTTAACAGTGTATTTGTTATAATACATTTTACATAGATGAGATGAGGTAGTAAAATGAAGATAATCATAGTTGACAATGAAAAATCCGCTCTTTACTCTATATTAGATCAAATTATTGATAATAAGGATATAGATTATAAGCTTTATATGAACAATCCTTTAGATGCTGTTGAGTACTGCAATCTAGAGGTAAAGGGTGCATTTATTGATTTGAAAATGCCACAAATTTCTGGTCAAGAGCTGGCGATAAAATTAATTGAAAAAAACCCAATGATTAAAATAGTTTTTGTTACAGGCTATACAATAGAAGAACAAAGTTTAAAAGAGACCTTTAAAGAAAATATGCTAGGTATTTTATATAAACCATTAGATACTAATCTATTTAAATACTATGTTGAACAAATTAGTTCTTCACCTATGCATCCTATGATTAGAATTCATATGTTTGGAACCTTTGATGTTTTTGTTAATGATGTTTTAGTTGAGTTTAATTGTGATAAATCTAAGGAAATGCTTGCCTTACTCATTGTTTATCGTGGTAGAACTCTTACAAAAAATAAAATTATTGAACATTTATGGCCTGAAAAGGAGTACAATAAAGCAGATGTATTATATAGATATTCTAGATGGAAGCTGATTGATACTTTGAAAAGCTATAATATATTTCATTTGGTGAACTTCTCTAAGGCTAAAATTAATCTTAATTGTCTTACTGAAATTATTTGTGATTATTGGGAAGTTTTAGATCATCATATTTCGATTGAAGAAAATGATAATAAATATAAAGATGATGATATTTTCTTGCGAGAATATGATTGGGCATTAGAATATTTAAACTAAAGGAGAAGCCGAAAGCCTTCTCCTTTAACACTTTATTAACACTTCATATGCTATAATCCTTCTATAATGGAGGAATTAAATTACTATGAAAATATTTAAAAAACTAAGAATTATAGCTATAATTCTATCTTCAATACTTTTTTTTGTATCCTGTACAAAGGAGGTTGAAAACCCATCTGATAAAGATCAACTTCAAAAACATGAATGTAGTTTTCCTGAAGCATTTAATGGACATGATAGAACAAATCATTGGCATGAATGCACTTGTGGGAAAAAAAGTGGTGAGAGTCCTCATGAATTTGAGGATTGGACCATTTTAGAAGAAGCAACCGAAGAAAAAGAAGGAATTAAACAAAGAGTTTGTACAATTTGTAAATATGCTGATAAAGAAAGCATTCCTACTTTAGAACATCAGCATAGCTATCCTAACTCCTTAAATGGATATGATGAAACTAATCACTGGTATGAATGTTCTTGTGGTGAAAAAAAAGAGGTAGTAGAGCATAGCTTTGGAAGTTGGACTATTTTAAAAGAAGCCACAGAAGAAGAAAAGGGCTTAAAAGCTAGGAGCTGTGAAAACTGCAACTATCAAGATGAAGAAGAAATTCCTCTTTTACCTCATACGCATCAATATGTAGGTGAATATAAGTATGATAATGAGAAGCACTGGAAAGAATGTAGCTGTGGTGAGGTTAAAGAAAAACTAGATCACTCCTATAGTATTTTTTGGAGTTTTACTTATCCAACAGCTTTAAAGGATGGCTTGAAAACGAGAAAATGTCAAAGCTGTAGCCATGTTCAAGAGGTAGTGATACCTAAGGAAGTCTATTCCTCTAACTTAGAATTTGAATTGAACGAAGATCAAAAAAGCTATTATGTAAAAGGTATTGGTACTTGTACAGATAAAACAATTGTGATTCCGAGCTTTTATAATAACCTTCCAGTAACTCGCATTGGTGAAAATGCATTCTTGGATTGTACAAATATTACTAGCATAAGAATTCCAGAGCGCTATATTACAGATGTTGCAAACACAACCTTCTCTAAGCCTTTAGAAGCAATTGGTAAAGATGCCTTTAAGGGATGTACGCATCTAACAGCAGTATATTTTTATGGTACCTTAAAAGATTGGTGTGGTTTTAACTGTAGTGTTTTTGAATCTTTATCCTTTAGTCTAACAGGAAGATTATATTTAATTGATGAATATGAAAAACAAAGCCAAGTTAGTCATTTAGAAATACCAGAAGGAATACTTAAAATTAGCGATTATCAATTTGCTCATTTTGAAATTAGTAAGGTTTCTATTCCTTCATGTGTAGAATCTATTGGCGAATATGCCTTTTATAGAAGTACACTTAGTGACGCTACCATTTCCTCTGGTGTAAAAGAGCTTAAGCAATATGCCTTCGCTACAAGTAAGCTTTCTAGTATTGCACTTCCAGGAAGTATAGAAAAAATTGGTGAATATGCTTTTAATTACTGTATCTATCTTCATGATTTAACCCTAAATGAAGGAATTAAAGAAATTGGTGAAAATGCATTCGCTAATTGCGAGGGCTTACACCAATTGACTCTTCCAAATAGTATAGAAAAGATTGGTACCGGAGCCTTTATGGAATCTAATCTTACTGCAATAACCTTTGGCTCTTCTTTAAAGTATATTGATTCGAAAGCCTTTTATCATTGTGCATTAACCACGATTAATATTCCAAATTTAGTAGAAGCCATTGGTGATGAAGCCTTTTTAATGAAAAGTAGTGTAAATGTAAGTGTTGAGTTTGGTTCAAGTGTAAAAACCATTGGTGAATATGCTTTTAGTAAAAGTACCCAGAAAAACTTATCTTTACCAAACACGTTAGTTAGTATTGGTGCTTATGCCTTTGCAAATTGGCATGATCTAAGGGATTTGAAAATGTCAAATCAAATTCAAACCATTGGTGAAAATGCATTTCTAGAGTGCTATAATCTTTTGAGCTTTGTGCTACCTGAGTCTATAGAAGAAATTGGTGAAAATGCGTTTTTAAATTGTTACCGCTTGGTAGAAATTTTTGATTATTCTACTCTAAATATTACTAAAGGTTCATTGGCTAATGGAAGCTTAGGATTTTATGCTAAGGTAATTCATAAGCAAGAGGAAGAAACTGCAATCAAGCTAGAAGATGATTTTGTCTATATTAAAGATGATGAGGATGAAAAGTATTACCTTGTTTCCTATCATGGAAATGAAACAGAAATAGCACTTCCAAATACTTTAGCTGACCATTCTTACTATATTTTAGATTATGCACTTTATGATAATCCTAAAATTACTTTAATAGAGGTTCCTTATGTTGAAAGCATAGGATTTAATGCCTTTGGTTTATGCTCAAGCCTAGCTAATATTATTCTCCCTTATGTAGGAGCTTACCTAGATATTGAATACGATTATTCCTCTCAATCCATTGAAAAAACGTATCTTGGATATATATTCGGAATTAAAACCCATACTAATTCAAGTGTTAGTCAATCTGATCGATTCCCATCCGATCTTACAAATTTAAAGGAAATTACAATAACAGGTGGAACAATAATTCCAAATCATGCTTTCCACTATTTTAAGAAGTTTACAATCCTGACTTTACCAAAAACCATTGAAAGTATTGGAATTGAGGCCTTTTCGGATTGTAGTGCACTTGAGCATGTTTATTATGAAGGAAGCTTAGAAGATTGGATGAATATAGAAATCTCAACATCAAATTCTAAAGCAAATCCAATGTACTATGCAAATCATTTCTATTTAAAAAATGAGGATACCTTATGGGAGGAGCTTACGCATTTAGAAATTCCTTCTACAGTAGAAGTTATTAAACAATTTCAATTTTTAGGCTTTAATAATCTATTATCTGTAACTATACCAGAAAGTGTTACTGAGATTAAAACAAGAGCTTTTGAGAACTGCTATCGATTAGTTGAACTATATAATTATTCAGCACTAAATATAGTTAAAGGTTCTAATAATAATGGATATGTAGGTTATTATGCCAAGGTAATTCATACTAAAGAAGAAGAAAGTGCAATATTTGTAGTAAATCAGTTGAATTTTGTCAAGGATGAGGAGGGAAACTATTATTTTGTTGGAACAACCCAAACAAATCCAACAGAGCTTATCTTACCAAAGGAGATTGAGGGAAGTACTTATGAAATTATCTTTAATGCCCTTGGTGGATATAATGAATTGGTTTCTCTTACTCTTCCATTTATAGGAGCAAGTCTAAATGATTCTACTCATACATATTTAGGATATATCTATGGTAAAACAAACTCCATGGCCAATATGTACATCCCTTCTACTTTAAAGGAATTAACAATTTTAGGTGGTAATATTATAGACAAAATGGCAATTAGGTCTTGTTATTATATTACAACAATCAAATTGCCTAAAAGTATTATTGAAATTAGAAGTTATGCATTTGATGACTGCAGAAGTCTAAAAGAAGTATATTATGAAGGAAGCTTAGAAGAGTGGGAAAATATTATAATAAGCAACAACAATAGTGATTTATTAGAAGCTGAGATGCATTATAATGCTATTCTTTAAAACTAAATGAATTTTGCCCTAATTTTGAAGAAGGATTAGGGCTTTTTATCTCAATAAAATTGAAAACTGTAAAATAAATTTAGAAAGTGTTTTTCTTTAAAGATTTTATAAAATTTATAGTTGATTTTATAGCTACCTTTTTTGGCTATTACAGAAGATTATAAAAAAGTATAGAAAGAACTATAAAGCAAAGAAAAAGTAGGATTTAAAAACTAGTTTTATTTTCTTTATACTTATATTGTTTTTAAAAAAATCTTAAATTTTTTTCTTGTTTTGAAATTTTTTTTGTGATAAAATAATCCAGTCAAACAGCTTTTTATGCGTAGAACTTTGATGGTTTTACGCTTTTCTTTTGGCGTAGTTTTCATGTAGCTTTTCTCTGATAAAGACTCTAAAATATATATTTACACGAGGAGAAAAAACCATGGAACAAGAAAATTCATTTTTAGGTAAAGAGAAGATTTCAAAGCTATTACTTAAATTCTCAATACCATGTATTTTATCATTATTGATTAGTGCTTTATATAATATTGTAGATCAAATTTTTGTTGGAAATAGTGAACTTGGTTATTTGGGTAATGCTGCAACAGGGATTGTTTTTCCGATTTTAATTATTGCTCAAGCATTTGCCTGGTGTATCGGGGATGGTTCTGCAGCTTATTTAAGCTTATGTCAAGGAAAAAAAGATACTAAAAGTGCCCATCACTGCATAGGAACTGGTATCACAATAACGCTTATTATTAGTGTGATTTTGTTGACAGTATTTTTGATTATCAAGGAATCCTTATTAAGGTTATTTGGAGCCTCTGATAATACCATTGGCTTAGCTGTTGAGTATTTTGTTATCGTCATTCCATTTTTCCCAGTATTTATGATAATGAATATGATGAATTCAGTTATAAGGGCTGATGGTAGTCCAGCATTTTCAATGATTGCAATGGCATCAGGGGCTATTGTTAATATAATATTAGATCCTATATTTATTTTTGCATGTCATTTCGGAATAGCAGGAGCTGCTTGGGCTACAGTTATAGGCCAAGTTGTTTCTTTTGTTTTAACAGTAATTTATTGTTTTAGAACGAAGACATTTAAGTTTGGTTTAAAAAGCTTTATTCCAAGGTTTAAAATTTTTAAAAATGCATTACTTTTAGGAATTTCTACCTTTATTACTCAAATGTCAATTGTAATTATTTCCTTAGTATGCAATATAATGCTTGCTAAATATGGAGCACTTTCTAAATATGGTCCAGATATTCCAATTTCAGCAATTAGTATAGAGACAAAAGTATTTACTATTATTATTAACATTGTTGTTGGTATAGTATTAGGAGGCCAACCTATCATTGGATATAATTATGGTGCTGGGAATAGTGCTAGGGTGAAGAAGACCTATCAGCTTATTTTATTATCTAGCTTAATTGTGGGCTTGGTTTCTACCTTGATTATTGAAGTATTTCCAGATGCCGTTATAGGAATTTTTGGTTCTGCAAATGATCCTTTATATCTAGAATTTTCAAGAAAGCTATTTAGAATATTTTTATCTCTAGTTACAGGAACTTGTTTGATTAAAATGACTTCTATTTTTTTCCAAGCAGTTGGGCAAACCGTTAAAGCAACTATAGTATCTTTAACAAGAGATATTATTTGTTTCATCCCTTTAGTTGTATGCTTACCTTTAGGACTTGGAATAGATGGAATTTTATATGCAGCACCTATAGCTGATACTATAGGAATCCTTGTCGCTGGAATATTAACTATTCTTTTCTTTAAAGGTTTAAATCAAAGAAATCTTAATGAGTTTAAGTTAGAAGAAGCAGAATAAGTAATTATAGATTTTATTGTTTTTTCAAAAAATTTGAGTTTCCCCAAAATTAAATAAGGGTATAAAAAGGCAAAAATCCATGAGGT
>JAMPGQ010000064.1 GCA_023663825.1 Anaeroplasma bactoclasticum | reverse complement strand
TAGACCTTACAAAACCCTTGAATTTTACTTGAATTAAAAAATGGGGGAACTCAAAGTTTTTTCAAAAAAATATTGACTATTTTATTAAAATGGTATATTATTATAACGTTGTAACATGCACCACATAGAAGAGGTTTAAAATGATTGAAAATATCTACCTTAATAGTGTGTCTTAAAAAGAAAAACAGGAGGTAATACGACATGTATGCAATAGTAGAAACTGGCGGTAAGCAAGTACAAGTAGAGGTTGGTTCAGCTATCTATGTTGAAAAGCTAGATGTAGCTGAAGGTGAAACTTATACTTTTGACAAGGTATTATATGTATCTGGTGAGAAGACTTTAGTTGGCGCTCCATATGTTAAGGGTGCTACAGTAACTGCAAAGTGTGAAAAGCAAGGACGCGGTAAGAAGATTGTGATTTTCAAGTATCGTCCTAAGAAGCATTCAGCATCTAAGCAAGGTCATCGTCAATCTTATACAAAATTAGTTGTAGAAGCTATCAACGCTTAATCATGACAATTTATAAAATTAAAAGAAAAGACAAAGAAGCTTTGTTAGAGGTACAAGGACATTCTAATTATGCCGATTATGGCAATGATATTGTTTGTGCAAGTATTTCAACAGCTTTAGTATTTACGGCAAATCTAATCGAAAAATTAAATTTAAGTTACAACATTATCGATTTAGTTTGTGAGGAAGGATATTTCCGTTTACAGGTTAAAACAACAGATTTAACTGCAAATGCTATATTTGAGAATTTAGAATATACGCTTGAAGAAATCTCTAAACAATATCCGAGAAATTTGAAATTTATGAACTAGGAGGAATTCTTATATGCTAAAGTTTAATTTACAATTATTCGCATCTAAAAAAGGTGTTGGTTCTACAAAGAACGGCCGTGACTCTGAAGCTAAGCGTCTTGGCGCTAAGGCTAGTGACGGTGAGTATGTAACTGCAGGTTCAATTTTATATCGTCAAAGAGGTACTAAAGTATTCCCAGGCAATAATGTTGGACGTGGTGGCGATGATACTTTATTTACTAAGGTAGCAGGTATCGTACGTTTTGAACGTAAAGGTCGCGACAAAAAGCAGGTTTCTGTTTATCCAGTTGCAGAATAAAAAAATTAAGGTGCCCAAAGGTTTGGGCACTTTTTAATCCTTAAAATACGAGGAGGGATATTATGTTTGTTGATCTAGCAAAAATGGAGCTTGAAGCAGGACGTGGTGGTGATGGCATCGTTGCTTACCGTAGAGAGCTTAAGGTTGAAAAAGGCGGTCCTTTTGGTGGAAATGGTGGAAATGGTGGTTCTATCATTTTTGTTGGAGAAGAGGGATTATCAACATTATTAGATTTAAGATATAATAAAATCATTAAAGGTAATCCTGGAGAAAAGGGTGCTCATAAGGGTATGACAGGAGCAAATGCTTCAAATATTTATATTAAGGTACCTGTTGGTACAATCATTTTTGATGAAGAAACAGGTAGAGTTATTGCAGATATCACAAGGCATAAACAGGAGGTTTTAGTTTGTAAGGGTGGCCGTGGTGGAAGAGGTAATATGGCCTTTGCTACTGGAACTTTGAAATGTCCTGATTTTTGTGAAAAGGGAGAACCAGGAGATAAAAGAAGTATTCGCTGCGAGCTAAAGGTTTTAGCAGATTGTGGTCTTGTTGGATTTCCTAGTGTAGGTAAATCTACATTGATTGCTGCTGTATCTAAGGCTAGGCCTAAGATTGCAGAATATCATTTTACAACGCTTGTACCTAATCTAGGTATGGTTGAGGTTTCTGGTGGTAGAAGCTTTGTTATGGCTGACCTACCTGGTATTATTGAAGGTGCTCATCAGGGAGCAGGCTTAGGATTGCAATTCTTAAGACATATTGAGCGTTGTAGAGTTATTGTTCATATCATTGATATGGCTGCAACAGATGGAAGAGATCCATATTCAGATTATCAAATTATCAATCAAGAGCTTGCAAGCTATAAAATGAATTTGACAAAGCGTCCACAAATCATTGTTGCAAACAAGATGGATATGGAATCTGCAAAAGAGAATTTAAAAGAATTTAAGAAAAAGGTTAAGGATCCTATCATTGAAATCTCTGCTTATACAAAACAGAATTTAGATGAATTATTATATAAGATTGCAGATATTTTAGCGATTACTCCAGAATTTTCTTTATTTGAGGATGAGGAAATAGAAGAGGTAGAATATGGAATGAAAGAGGAAGAACCTTTCTTTTCCATAGAAAAACAAAGTGATGGAGTCTATAATGTTACGGGAACAAAGCTAAAGCGTCTATTTGATATGACAGATTTTGATTCAGATTATGGTCGTATGCGTTTTGCAAGACAGCTTAGAACATATGGTCTTGATGATTCCTTAAGAAAGCTAGGGGTACAA
Organism: Anaeroplasma bactoclasticum; assembly: GCA_023663825.1. Taxonomy (GTDB): domain Bacteria; phylum Bacillota_I; class Bacilli_A; order Acholeplasmatales; family Anaeroplasmataceae; genus Pelethenecus; species Pelethenecus bactoclasticus_A. The sequence continues at coordinate 8,510 of JAMPGQ010000064.1, read as the reverse complement.
AATGGGGATACTGTTCGCATCTTTGATTTTGAGTTCGAATTCGTTGACTAATAAAGAACTTCTTTTATTGGGATTAGCTATTGTAGAGGTTATGATGTCTTTTATTACAGCCATAGCCTATAAAAGAGATAAAATGTTAGCTAAAAGAGGTTTATGGAGAACTAAGGAAAAAACACTCCTGATCTTACCATGGTTTATGGGAGGAATAGGTGGTTTCTTAGGTATTTATGCAGTTAGGCATAAGACACAACACTGGTATTTTCCTTTAAACAATATGCTTGCTTTAATTATGCAGGTATCTCTATTTATAAGTTTAGCTATCTTACTTTAATGTCCTATGGAGCATTCTATAGGGCTTTTTGTTTGACTTTAAGTAAGTAAAATACTATAATGAAAGTAAAGAGGTGAGGATTAATGGCAAAATTATATACCTTTAAAAAGAAGGATAGAAATAGCTGACTTGATAGAAATACAAAAAAGAAAGTTGGAATGCTTATGAAATATATTTTAGTTATTGATCAAGGAACAACATCTAGTAGAGCGATTATTTTTAATACGACCGGAAAAACTATAGGTCAAGCTCAAACTGAGTTTAAACAAATTTATCCTCATCCAGGCTGGGTAGAGCACAGTCCTATTGATATTTTAACTAGTGTAAGAAGTGTGATTTCAGCAGCTTTAAAAAAGGCAGAAATAAAGTATTCAGAAATCATTGGCATGGGAATTACAAATCAAAGAGAAACCATTGTGATGTGGGATAAAGAAACTGGAAGTCCAATTTACAATGCTATTGTTTGGCAATGTAGGAGAACACAAGAGCGTTGTGATGCTTTAAGGGAATATGAAGATATTATTTTCGAAAAAACAGGATTAAAGCTAGATCCATACTTTTCCGCTAGCAAAATAGAGTGGCTTTTAAATCACGTAGAAAAAGCTAAAGAGCTTTTAAGTGAAAATCGGCTTTTAGTGGGAACAATAGATACGTATTTGATGTGGCAGCTATCTGGTGGTAAAATTTATAAAACAGATTATACGAATGCTTCCCGAACAATGCTTTTTAACATTCATAAACTTTGTTGGGATAAGCAATTATGTGAGCTTTTTAATATTCCTATGGATATACTTCCATCTGTTGAACAATCTAGTTCTATTTTTGGTAATACAGCTAAAGAAATTCTAGGTTTTGCAATACCAATATGTGGTGTTGCAGGAGACCAGCAGTCTGCTCTATTTGGTCAATGCTGTTTTAATAAAGGAGATTTAAAGGTGACTTATGGGACGGGCTGTTTTTTGCTTCTTAACTCTAAAGAATCTGCAATCCAATCTAAGAGTGGATTAGTAACCTCTTTAAGTTGTCAAACTAAGAATAGCCCCTCATATGTTCTTGAAGGTAGCGTCTTTATTGGTGGTGCATTAATTCAATGGCTTAGAGATGGGCTCCAATTGTTAAAATCTTCTAACGAATGTGAAGCGCTCGCTTCACAAGTAAAGGATACAAATGGAGTTTATATAGTTCCTGCCTTTGGAGGACTAGGAGCTCCTTATTGGAATAAGGATGCCCAAGGAATTATCACGGGCATTACGCGAGGATGTAAAAAGGAGCATATTATAAGAGCAGCATTAGAAGCGATTAGTTATCAGGTTAATGATGTGATAGAGGCGATGAAAAAAGATTTACCCATTCCCTTAAATCAAATTAAAGTGGATGGTGGAGCCAGCGTTAATTCTCTTTTAATGCAACTTCAATCAGATGTTTCAAATCAAGTAATGATAAGATCGGAAAATAAAGAAGCTACTGCCTTAGGAGCATGCTATCTTGTAGGCTTATGTCTTGGAATATGGACTCAAGAAGATTTAGTGCATATGAATGATAAGTTTGACTTATTTGTTCCAAAAATAGATAAAAAACAACGTTTTAGAATGCTACAGGGCTGGAAGAATGCAATTCATAAATCATTTTCCAAAACATAATATAGAAAAAAAAGTAGAAGTATGTTAAAATAAAGTAAAGGGGGTCACTTCTATGGAGAAAAAATATTTACATTATGCGAATAATTTAAAACGATTTGCTGAATTAGATAATATTGTATTTGATTCTAATGATTCTAAGGAATTTGTTTTAGAAACTTTACACAACATTTCTTTTGAAAAAAGGAAAATTTATGATGAAAATACTCAAATTATAAATGAATATATTGTAGCAAGAGAACAAAAGGAAGACTTATCTGATGAGGATGTTCAAATGTTAAAAGAATTTGCAGAAAGCTTAAAGCTAAGATTTGGCTCCTTAGATAATTCTATTTACTTTCGCATTCATAAGCTTTTGCTGAAAAATGCTTTAAAGGGAAATGATTTAAATAAAATAATCGAAGAAAAATATTATTGTGGATACTGTGAATATGTGCTTGAATCTTCAAAGCCAGGAGTGAGAAATCTTTCTTATTTTAGGAATGTTGGAGAGTATATTGATCAATATGATTTACTTACGGTTGAAGGAAAAAATTATTTTTTACGTGCTTATGGGAATCAGCTTTTAGACAATGATTTTATCTATGAGCGCTCAAAACGAATTTTGGAATTTATAATGGATAAAAAGGAAAAGGAACCATGTGCTGATATTCCATATGACCGATATATTTTGTCTGTTCAAAGAAATATAAGTGGCGCATTAGCTTATTTTAGAAGCTGTAGGGATCATATGGAGGATATTCCTGAAGCATACTTAAAGCTGGTTTATGATGCTGCTGTCTACTCTTTAGATAACATCCAAAATATGAAGCAAACCAGTTTGGTTTCAGCTGTTTTATATAAATATACCTATTATGCTGCATGCTTTCATTATGGTAAAATTACAATTGAAGAATTGCTTGCGCATTTAGATGAGTTATCTAAACCAAAAGAGGACTATAATTTAATAGAACGTGCATCAAGTATTATCAAGATGACAGCTTATTATATTGATTATTATCGTAACTATACTTCGTTGTCTGAAGACGATTTGATAGAAGAACTTCAATCAAGAGTTCAAAATGTATTGGATTTTGTTGGATCCATTTCAACCTCTGATTTTACAGATGCTTTGAATGAGGAATTGATTTCATTTTTAAAGGTTGCCTCTAACGTTTTCCCTTTTGAAAAAATAAAGGATTTGATTTTCAAGGTTTTGGTCGTTAGAAATCGTTCTACCTTTATCCATGTAAATATGGTTAAATCTATTTGCAATATTTTAGGTAAGGATTTATTGAATAAAAACCCAGAGTTTTTTATTGGCTGTTTAGATTACAAAAACAAGAGAGATGTTTTGCTACATAAAGAAGATATTTTAAGAACTTTAGAAGAAATGGCAATGTTCCATGATGTTGGAAAACACTTTTATATAAAATACATCGCTTTATCTTATAGAAAAATAGATGATAACGAATTTGAAATTATTAAGCTACATTCTTCTATAGGATATCAAACTCTAGCAAAAGGGAAATATCCAGATACAATCGGTGAGGCTATTTTATTACATCATGTATGGCATGATGGTACACGAGGCTATCCAGAAGAGCATTTTTCAACGAAAAATCAACCCCTTATCGATATTTTATCTATAGCAGATACCTTGGATGCTGCAACAGACTATGTTGGTAGACCTTATGCGATGACAAAAACATGCAAGGATTTAATTTTAGAATTTGAAAATTTTAGAGATACACGCTATGCTAAGGAAGTTATCGACATTTTAAAAGAAGAAGATACGTATCAAGAGGTTTCAAACGCGCTTACTAAAGGCCGTGAGGAGCTTGCTTATAAAATTTGGACAAATAATTTTTAATTATGGATGGAAGTTTTTTCAATCCTGGTATATAATACGTATGAAAAACGGAGGAATATTATGAAAAAAAGACCAGTAATGCTGATTATTATGGATGGCTATGGCTTGGCTGATGCTTCTTTAGGAAATGCAGTTTCACAGGCTAAAAAGCCAAACTTAGATTATATTTTTAAAACATTTGATACAAAAACCTTAAATGCAAGTGGTGAAGCAGTAGGATTACCAGAAGGACAAATGGGTAATTCTGAGGTAGGTCATATGAATATTGGAGCGGGAAGAATTGTATGGCAATCCTTGTCTCGTATTAATAATTCTATTAAGACAGGTGTATTTAACCAAAATGAAGCTATTGTTGAGGCTATCATTAGAGCTAAAAATACACATAAGAAGTTCCATATTTTTGGACTTTGTAGTGATGGTGGTGTACATTCACATACATCTCATATCATTGCTATTGCTAAGCTTGCTCATAGCTTAGGGCTTGATAAGGTGTATTATCATGCCTTCTTAGATGGCCGTGATGTTGCTCCTAAGAGTGCTAGCATTTATTTAAAGAAGATTGTAGATGAAGGTAAGGTTACTGTTGCTACTGTAGGTGGAAGATATTACGGTATGGATCGTGATAAGAACTATGATCGTATACAGGTTGCTTATGATGCAATGACAGTTGCCAAAGGAGAATTCTATGCTGATCCATTCAAAGGTATTGAAGCATCTTATGAAAAAGGTATAACAGATGAATTTATGGTACCATTTGTAAGCTCTAAAGAGGGTATGGTAGAAAGTGGAGATTCTATCGTATTTGCAAACTTTAGACCAGACCGTGCTATTCAAATTTCAACTTGTATGTCAAATCCAAATGGCATCGTATACAATGCTGAAAAGCCATATCGTATGGATTTATCTCATGCTCCAAAGGATATTTTCTTTGTATCTATGATGAAGTATGCTGATACAGTAAAAGGGCCTTTAGCATTTGATTTACAAAAACTAGATCATTTATTTGGAGATGTTGTAAGTGAGGCGGGCTTAAAGCAATTACGTATTGCTGAAACTGAAAAATATGCTCACGTTACATTCTTCTTTGATGGTGGTGCAGATAGAGAAATCCCAGGAGCTACTCGTATTTTAGTAAACTCTCCAAAGGTTGCAACTTATGATCTGCAACCACATATGAGCGCTTATGAGGTATGTGATAAGGTATGTGAAAGGATTCGTAGCCAAGAATTTGATTGTATTATTTTAAATTTTGCTAACTGTGATATGGTTGGTCATACAGGTGTTATTCCAGCAGCAATAGCGGCTGTAGAAGCAGTAGATACCTGTGTTGGTCGTTGTGTTGAAGCATTAGATGAGGTAGGTGGAGTTGCCTTAATTACTGCCGACCATGGAAATGCCGAAAAGCTATTAGATGCTGATGGTAAACCATTTACTGCACATACAACCAATTTAGTTCCAGTAGTTATAACAGATAAGAATATCCATTTAAGAGATGGTATATTATCTGATATTGCACCTACATTATTAGAATTACTTGAGGTGGAAATTCCTGCTGAGATGACTTCTAAATCACTTATTGTAAAATAAAATTCTTGACAAAGAGTACTAATCTATATAAAATAATATTAACTATATAGCTTCGGGGTTTGGTGAAATTCCATACCGGCGGTAAAGTCCGCGAGCGCATATGCGTATGAATAGGTGTAATTCCTATACCGACAGTAGAGTCTGGATGAGAGAAGTTAAAATAATTTTTCATTTTTAAGTATCCCTGTAAGAAATATGGGGATATTTTTTAATGAAAGGAAAGATGTTTTATGAAGAAAAATGCAATAAAACGTATTTCATTTGTGGCAATATTTGCTGCTATATCAATTATCTTATATTGTTATGTAAAATTTCCACTTCCTATTTTTCCATCATTTTTAGATATTAATTTCTCAATGATTCCTATTTTAATATGTGCATTTATGCTAGGACCATGGGATGCAACGATTTGTGTGATATTACGATGTTTGCTGAAATGGATCTTACCTCAAGGCACAGGCACAGGTTATGTAGGAGAGATTGCAGATGTTTTAAATGGACTTGCAGTAGTGATACCTGCTGGTTTAATTTATCAAAAGCTTCAGTCAAAAAATAAAACAATTCTTGCTTTTGTAGTTGTCATTATTTCTTGGGTAGTTATGGCCATTATAGCAAATATATTTATTAATATTCCTTGGTATACTCATCTTTTCTTTAAGGGAGATATGACGCCACTTATTGGAATATCAAATACAGCTTTTAAGTTAATCTCCTTTGGAAGAGTAGAGGCAACAAAGGAAACCTTTATGGTATGTTATATTTTCTTAGCTGTCATACCTTTTAATATATTACTTTCAAGTATAGTGGTTTTATTTACAGCAATTGTTCATAAAAGACTTAAGGTTTTATATGAGAAATTATAGATATATCGTTGTACAAAATAATAGATTTTATGACAATATTCTTTTTTAAAAAAATAAATATGTCAAATTTATAAAAACGTTTTCTTAAAAAATGAATTTTAAGATACTAGGAAAATATATGGGAAATATTGTATAATATCTATGGTAGAAAAAAACAATAAAAATATAAATTTAAGGAGATGTGATTTTATGCCATTTATTCAAAGCATTTATGCTAGAGAAGTATTAGACTCTCGTGGAAATCCAACAGTAGAGGTAGAAGTTGTAACAGAAAGTGGAGCATTTGGTCGTGCATTAGTACCATCTGGTGCTTCAACAGGTGAGCATGAAGCTTTAGAGCTTCGTGATGGAGATAAGTCTCGTTATCTAGGAAAGGGTACAACAAAGGCTGTAGCTAATGTTAACGATGTTATCGCTCCACAATTAATTGGGTATGATGTAAGAAATCAAATTATCATCGACAGAAAGATGATTGAACTTGATGGTACAGATAACAAAGGTAACCTAGGTGCTAACGCAACTTTAGGCGTATCTATGGCATGTGCTCGTGCAGCTGCTGATTACTATGGAATGCCACTTTATAATTATTTCGGCGGATCAAATGCAAAGCAATTACCATTACCAATGATGAACATTCTAAATGGTGGTGCTCATGCTGATTTCTGTATTGATTTCCAAGAAATCATGATTTTACCAGTAGGTGCTCCTTCATTCAAGGAAGCATTACGTATGGGTGCAGAAGTATTCCATGCATTAAAGAAGATTTTAAAGGCTAACGGTTATGTAACTAGCGTTGGTGATGAGGGTGGTTATGCGCCTAAGCTTGGCAGCAACACTGAAGCTTTCGAGCGTGTTGTTGAGGCTATTAAGGCTGCTGGTTTCGAACCAGGAAAAGATATCTGCTTAGGTATCGATGTTGCTGCATCTGAATTCTATGATGCAAAGACTGGCTTATATACTCTTAAGGCTGATGGTGGACAATTCAACGCTCAAGATATGGTTGATAAGTATTATGTACCTCTAACTGAAAAGTTCCCTATTATCACAATTGAAGATGGTCTTGCAGAAGATGATTGGGGCGGTTGGAAGTATTTGACAGAAAGACTTGGTTCTAAGGTTCAATTAGTTGGTGATGACCTATTCGTTACAAATACTAAGCGTTTAGCTAAGGGGATTGAATTAGGTGTTGCAAATGCTATCCTTATTAAAGTTAACCAAATTGGTACTTTAACTGAAACCTTCGATGCAATTGAAATGGCTAAGCGTGCTGGCTATACTGCAATCGTAAGTCATAGATCTGGTGAAACTGAAGATACTACAATTGCTGATATCGTAGTTGGTTTAAATGCTGGTCAAATCAAGACTGGTTCAGCAAGCCGTACAGACCGTGTTGCTAAGTATAACCAATTAATGCGTATTGAAGATGATTTAAATGGTCGTGGCGAATTCTTAGGTACATCAGTATTTGCTGGTAAGGATTCTATTTATTGCATTAAATAAGAAATGAGAACTGAACATTAAGGAGGATTCATCCTCCTTTTTGTTTGAGAGATGAGGAAGTAAAAAAATGGTATCAACTAATGATTTAAAGAATGGCATGGTCATTGAATATGATGGAAAGCTTATGCAAATTCTAGAATTTATGCATGTGCTACAAAATAAAGTTGCCTATGTTCGTGTAAAGATGAAGGATTTAAGAACTGGAACAGTTACAGAAACTGCATTAAAGGGTAGTGACTCTGCATTTAAGCGTTGTTATATTGAACGTAAGGAAATGCAATATATCTATAATACTGGTGAAGCACTAGCATTTATGGATATGGAAACCTATGAACAGATTGAAATTCCAGAGGAGAGACTTGCTTGGGAAAAGAAGTTTATGTTAGAGGGGGCTAATGTAAATATTACCTTCTATGAAGGAGAAATTTTAGGCGTAAGCCTTCCAGATAAAGTTGCATTAACTATTACAGATACAACTCCTGCAGTAAAGGGCTCTTCTACAGATCGAAAAAAAGCTATTTTAGAAACAGGATTGGGCATAACTGTTCCAGCATTTTTAGAAAATGGTACAAAAGTCATTGTATCAACAATCGATGGAACTTACGTTTCTAGAGCTTAATTAAAATAAAAAAACTCTCCGATAGGGAGACTGCTGAAAAAGAAGGTAGTTTTAGAAGGCTCATTTAAAAGAAAAAGAGAGAAAAATCAGAATTAGAACTGATAAATTCTTTCTTTTTTGT
>JAMPGQ010000063.1 GCA_023663825.1 Anaeroplasma bactoclasticum | reverse complement strand
GAACAACAACTAGAGCATATGAAACAGATAATTTAGGTAGACTTACCAAAGTTACTGATTCTTTATTTGGAAATCACACTTATAGTTATGATGAAAAGGGATATTTGAAATCTGAAGACACAACAAGCTTTAGTTATGATGTTAATGGAAATATTACTCAAGCAGGAACAAAAAGCACGTGGCAATCGTAATATCAACAAAAGAAGAAATGGGAAGCATAAGGGTGGTAAAGGAAGAATTATCATATTTGCTTTGCTAATACATGAAATATTAAGGAGATATTGAAAATGAAAATTGAGACTTTAAGAAGAGGATTAAATAAGGATGAATGTTTTTGTGGTAGTGAGAAAGATATAAAAATTATGTTAGAGATGCTATCCTTAGATGATACTTATAATGGAGTAGTGAATATGGGTAATATTATTTCTAGAGATAAAAATGGAATGAATTATATTTTTGAATTTAGTTATAGTTCAAGGCCTTTTCAGGATATAAGTGATTATAGTTATCGAAAAAACATTTGGTTTAGTTTTTATCCTATCAAGAAAAAGAATTTTACAGAAGAACTAAAGGAAGAGTTCAAAAGTGAAGTTATTCCTCTTCTTAAGTCAGAAATATTATCGTGTATAAAGAGAAATCATATAGTTGAGTTTGTTTCTGTGATTAAAGTTTCAACTAAAAATGGAAAACTAGCAATTATTAAAGAAAGTAGATGAAATAAAATAAGGGGCTGTTAAGAAACCTAAAAAGTTTCTAACAGCCTCATTTTTTGTATTTATAGGAATTGCGGAGAGATTCATTGAGACCAAGTTTTCTTTTCTTTTTAAGAAGTTTTTCATAGTTCACAACAGGGATGGTTTCAGGTTTCAAATCACAGGAGCAATCCAATAATCGGTTTTAGCTTTACCTTCAATTAAGGAGAAAAGTTTTCTAATATTGTAACCAAGACAAATCAGCATAAACTCTAAAGAAACATTAAGAAGCCCACGACGTCTAGTTCTATCATAATCCATATCTTGTTTAATAACACCGAAAGCACCTTCTACTTGAGAACTTCGATTAACTCTCATTTCAATACCTTTAGGAGATAGAAGGTTATGAGTGACATTTTTCTTAATAATTGAATAATTATAATTCACATCAAAGAAACGATAATTTGGAAATTATAAGCAGCGTGAGTATTACTACCCAAGCCAGAATAGTAATCCTGTTTAAGAGGCATAGCAGTAGCATCCAAATCAGTTTTAAAGTAAGAATTACGATTAGGACCACAGATTTTATCTTTTTCCTCATAATCTAAAAGCTTGATTAAAAAGGTAGAAAGTAAAAGAAAATCAGAAACAATTTTAGGATTACGAATAGCGCTGGTGGGCGCTGCTGGTAGTCTAGGGCCTATGCCCGAAAATGGAAAACCACCAGCTAGGCTGGTGGATAATTATTAATTTAGAAGAAAAAAAAGGACCTGTTAAAATTACAAGTCCTTCGAAATTAATTATCGTATGGTCTAGACCAATCTAATGAGTCATCATACCATGTTTCAAAATCATCTTTAGTACTATAGCTTTGAGATGTACGTTTTAAATATGCTTTATAATTTGTTAATTGTTGTTTCAATGCTGCTGAATCAGTGTCAATATTTAATTCGTTAAATAATAAGTAATTTTGGAAATCTGTAGAAGTATAGCGAGTAATAGCTTCATCAAACATAGAACTTAATACAGTACGTAAGCTTGAATCAAGAGAAGAAGTTACATTCTTTTGTTTTTGTACGTAATATACAAATAATTGGTTCATAGTAGCTTCGTTTTCTAATTCGTTATAAGTATCAGGGATGATTACATAAATATTGTCATCAGTCGTATCAGCATCTTTTTCATTCAACAGAATTTCGATATTCTTATAATATCCATATTGATCTGAAGATTCTAAGCTTTTAGTTGTAGATGGCTTTGTATAGCTATTTACAACTATCATATGGTATCCAAATTGAGTTGCACAAAGATCCTCAATTTTGCTAGGATGCTCATTTAAACTTTCAGTGAAGTAGAAAATTGATTTTTTGTCATCAATTTTTATATCATTTTCTACTGCCTTATTATAAAGTTCCTTAACATAAGCTCCAAATTCTTCCACATATGTGTCAACATTACTTTGTGTCGTGTCCCCATTTGAAGAAAGAGATTCTGCAGTTAATAAGAAATTATATTTTTTATAAGCTTCCCAGGTTTGATCAGGATGTGAGAATAATGGATCATTACGATTATATGCACCAACAATATATTTTAATATGTCTAGGATTGAGTTAGATTTAGTTAATTCTTCACAATTTGCTTCATCATAGATAGCATTTGCAAGAGCTAACAGAGCAGTATTGAATTCTTCTTTTTGAGTTTCAGTAAAGTTTCTTAAGAAATCCTTAGGATCATCAGGACTGCCATCCCCATCATCATCGATAAAGATTAAGATATGATCAATATTAATAGAAAACAAATTTTTATAATTATTATTTCCAGCATTTAATATATTCTTAAGAATGTTTAATTTTGTAGAATCTACAGTATGAGATTCAGGATATGTTCCATCCTCTTGTTTCAAAGCCCATTCATCAAATACATTATGACTCAAGTAAGCATTTAAAACAGCAGAAGAAGCAATTTTATTGTACTTTAATGTATCTTCCTTTGTAGAGTAACCATAAGTACCAAGTAAGTATGTTTCTAGACCAACAGAAGAAGGATAAGCTGTATTTTCATCCTTATTGAAGGAGGTAATTGCTTTATTTAGCTCCTCTTCAATATCACTAATACGATCATCTTCTAACAAAACATTTTTAAAATTATAAACATATTCTAGTTTAAAATGCTCAACTACAATATTTAATCCACTTAATTTTGTTTGTTCATTGTAGAAATCTTCAACAGTGTATTCTTTTGTATTAGTTGATTTAGTATCAGGATTTGTATAAGTTAATTTAAAAATTAAATTATTATTAAATTTACTTGGAGAAATTAATTCATAATCATCAGAATAAGAATTTTTAAATTGATATTCAAAATATGGATCATAAATTTCAATTTCTGAATTTTGAATTCGCTTTAGTAAAACAGTAGAAGAATAGGAATTGATTTTATTTTCAATTAAATTTTGACGAAGCTCAGCTTTAATTTCTTTGAAAGCTGTTTCATTTTCTTTTAAATCGTTCCACTCTATTTGCTCATTATATGGAGTAATATTATAGGTTTTATTTAATTCGAATTCTGTTTTTCCTCTGTAAATCATTACATATTTATTATTTTGATTAAATGGTCGTTTGATGTAATCTCCATCATTTTCTAGAGTCGTAGTTACGAGATTAGAAATAGCAGAAGACATTTCAGAGAGCTCATTTTTATCTTTGTTGACAACAAACACTGTTTTAGAATCGTCAGTGGAATTGCTAAACGGATCATTAGGATCAAGAGGTGTTCTATATGAATAGTAAGTATTATATAGATTTACATAGAATTTTTTTACGAATTCATCATCAAGATTATCCTCTGTTAAGGAATGCCCTAATTTCTTTTCAATAGAAGAAATTACATTACGAGCCTCATTTAAATTATTAAATTGAATGATAATAGCACGATATGTTCCATAGGATTTTTGATTTGAAGTATATTGACTTGAATAATCTGCTTCAGAAATATAATTTGTATTGACAATTTGCTTTTCATCATCATCAATGATTTTTTCTTCATCCACAATTTTGTCTAAAGCATCTTTAGTTGCTTTATTTTGGGCTAATGAAATACACTCTTCATCGATGATATCTTGAGGGATATATGTAAATAGTATCTTTTCCCCATCAGTTGAATACTTCTTAAGGATGTCTTCTTTTTTAATCGTAATTCCTCTAAGGTCAGCTAAATCAATGTATTTTTGAATGGAAGTGTCAAGATCCTCCTCTTCAAGATCCTTAATTGTAGAAACAGAAGAAGACCCAAAAACATCACTTGCATATGCATCAAATAAGTCTTGTTCCTCATCTGTCACAGTGGAATCGGACAAATCAATTTGGCTTTTTACGTAGGCATATTCTTCAGCAAAAAGAGCTTTCTTGATCTGATTAAAAACAGTATTATATCCCTTATTACGAAGTCTAGAATAGTATAAATTGTTTTCTAGCTTATAATCTCCATTCGTTGCCACAACAGCAGACATATTTAGATTGCCAAGTGGGACAGAGGTATTACGAACTTCTTTCTTTTTACAAGAAACAACGGAAAGGGCTAGTAGTCCAGCACTACAAAGTAAGAATAGTTTATTATGCTTTCTCATTATGCATTTTCTCCTTCCGTTAATAGAATATCTGCTACAATCTCTTGAAGGTCTGTCCACCAATTTTCATAGGTAGTCAAGGTATTTGTAGGATCTTGATCAAAGTATATAGATATATAATCATCAGCACTACTATGATTGATATCTAAGGTTTTTTGGTAACGATTTTCATTATCACCAAAGTTAAGCTTTCCAGCCTTTGTTTCAATTAAATAGATTACAATATCTCTTTGCGTTTCGTTTCCTGTATATCTAGTTATAACAGGAGATAAGAAACTAGATAATGCAGAAGAAATCGAAGTAGGAGATAGATTAGATGTTGAGCTTGTAACATATTCAAGAGTATATAAGCGGATTTGTTCAATTGTTAGTAATTTTCCTGTGTTATATACACTACCTATTTGATGGTATTCTTCATTATAATAAATTGAAATGTCTTTAAATACTTCTAGTTTATCGTCATCTTCTTTGAATTCAGCAGAAGTTTGGAAATCTGCAGACGTTATAAGAAGTAAATTATAGCCATCCTTAGTCTCTAAGATTTCTGTATTTGAGTCTTGTAAATCTTCCATATATTCTGTTGGTGTGGTATTATTGATACTATATGAAGCAGATTTAAAGATTTCTAGTAATCTTGCTTTTAATGAGAAATCTAAAGAAGTGGTACTATTATCAGCGGTAATGTCTTCCATCTCAACGTTTAAACCAGCTTTACGATATTCTGCCCATTTATTTTCAGGGGCTATAGGGTTATTTTCGAATTTTGCACGTGCAGATTCGTTAATTTCTGTGACAATAGAGGATAGAGCATCAGCATGAGCTCCAGTAGTAGAAGCAACCTCATTATAAATTTGACGAATTAATTTTTGTGCTAATGTCTTTTGATTTTCTTGCCAATCAGAAACATCATCTTTTTCTGAATCATCATCTGCATCACGGTAAACGACTAATCTTTTACCACTAATAGAAAAATAATTATTATAAATATTATCGGAGTAGGATTTGAAAAATTCTAATAATTGATTTGAGTTGTAATTCGTTAAAAGTTTTGCAGCAGCACCATTAACACGATAAGTATCATTGATAATGTTGTTAATGTCAACTGAATGGAAATATAGCATCATAAAGTTATATTTACCTATAGAAGAAGAATATCCACTAGAAGAATAATAGTCATTAGAGAATGCTGCTAATGTATATTCGATAGCGGTTTTATAATCAGCAATATCTTTTTCTGTATCTTTATATGCTTTTGTTTGTTTGATAACTTTTTTGCTTAAAATATCAATAGCAGTAGTAATACCACTTTGTCTTTCAAGAATATTATAAACACCATCATTTAAAGCATTTTCATCAGTCGTATCTTCAATAATATTTAGGTTCCAGGTCTTTTTGTTATATTTTAAAGTAGCAATAACATTTTTATTAGGTGCTTTACCATAAGTTTTAGAATAATCAGAATTACTTGTTGCATAAGAGATTTCTAAAGCTTCATCGTAAATCTTAATCTCAACCTCATCTGTTCTTTCCTTTACAGCCTCATTGATCTTAGATTCTGTCATTTTATCTTGCTTTAAAAGTTCTTCTATAGCTTTCTTTAATTCTTCATTTTTGGCAATGCTATCATATAAATCATCATCTACAGTATTTTTATTGTATATGTCAGCATATTGATCCTCATCTTGTCCCAATTTAAAAGCAATCCAATAAGAACTATTGTAGCTTTGAGTAGAAGTAGAATAGCATAAACTATCATCATCAATTTCTGCTTTAAATGGCAAACATAAGGTTTCATATAAATAAGTAGAAAAAGATGTAGAAATTTTGTCTATTTCTTCTCGAGTATAAATTGAATTAACATCATAAGAATCTTTTTCATTTGCTAATGCATCACGAATTTTTTCTACCTCAGCCTCTTCATTTCCGGCTAACAATTGAGATTTATCACGAATATCTGCAGTAATCTTGATTAAGTCCTCTACATTGTCAAAATAATTGGCATAGGAATCATCATATAGGTAGTCTCGATACCCACCGTATAAATAGTTATACATTTGAATGTATATTTGAGCAATTGCTAATGTATTTAGACTTTGGTGAATGTCTCTTAAATCACTTGTACTCATATCATCATATCGAGTACAATATTCTGTAAATGTCTCAGTAGGCTTTCCCTCATCATCAACAAGTAGTGGAATATAAACTAGATTCTTTTCATAAACCTTTAAACCAAAGGAACGAAGAGTGGAATTAAATTCTTGTTCTGTAGAGAAATGAATTAAAATTAGATTTAAATTAGATTGATTTGCAAAATCAGATTTAAACTTATCCGTGTATTCAGACTTTGTAAAATAGCCTAAATCATCTTCATTATCTGTATCTCGGTTATCATAAGCTTCCTTTATATCTTCTTCTAATACAGAATATGCCAAAAGCTCTTTAGCTAAAGATTCATAATATATACTTTTTAGTTCTTTTGCTATAGTTAAATAATTTTCTCTTTTGTCAACAGCTTCCGTAACGAAGTTTTGAAGTGGTTGACTATTTATCGTATTGATATTATAGTTGGTATAAATTTCATCACAATATTGGATGATTAATTTCTTTCCTTCATACACATCAACATCTTCAATTTTCTCATAACTATTTCCAGAATTGTAATTAAAGTTATAGATATCTTCAATAACAAAATCCTCTAATCGATCTTCATAGGATTCTTTCAACTTGTTGTAATCCTCTATTTCAAAATCGTCTGCAAATAGCTTTTTGTCATCATCAGTAAATTCTGCATAAGATTTATCTAAGATTAGACTTACTTTTTCTACATAATCCTTCATCACAACTTCTGTAATTTTATTGGTTAATACACTATTAGCACTCCAGCGAAGTTCATTCCAAAGATCTCCCTTTGTCACTTTTTGATCTCCTGCAGATAAATACACAGTATCCGTATCTAAATTTCCTATAGGCTTTCCTGCTGAACTACATCCAGATAGCGCTATTATTAAAACGAAGAAAGAGGCAATTAAGCACAATTTTCGTGATTTAAATTTTAGTTTTTTCAACATATATTGTTAACTCCTTTTTATTAGAATTTCAAACCATAGCACTATATATAATAACATTATTGAAATCAAATTGCAATAAATAACTTTATTTTCAAACAAAAATTATTCATATATAGGCAAATAATACTAAATTAATTTATATTATTTCATAATATAGTAGTAGAAAGGAAAGGAGGTGCCACATCTATGGCAAACTGTAATTCTAATGAATATGGATATGCATTAATTTTAGTATTATTTATTTTACTTGTCATTATTGGTGCAGCTTGGTTAGCATAAGGCTTCCTTAAATATACTTTTAGCCGAAAATTCGGCTTTTTCTTTTGCTATAAAAAGTTTGAGAAAAATAAGTTAACTATGAATAGCCACATTTGCTTTTACAACTAACTTATTTACTTTTCTTGATATATGGATTGGGATTGTTATTTACAATAAAAGTCGAAATGTGTTATAATGAATATGTTTTTGAGGTGAATGATAATGCGTATTGAAGTATTTGCTAGTGGCTCGACAGGAAATTGTACCTATATCGAGACTAAAAACCATAAAATTTTAATTGATACGGGTATTAGCAAAAGATGTATTGATACAGAATTGGAAAAATTAGGAGTTAATTTCTCTCAAATTGATACACTTTTCATTACACATGAGCATGAAGACCATATTCGTTCTTTATGTACAACTCTAAAAAAAGGAAACCTTATTTGCTATATGACGAAAGGAACATATCAGGCTATATTAAACGGAAAAAATGAAGCTTTAAAAAAAGTTCTTCAAGAAAGGTTAATTGATGGTCATATTATATTATTAAATAGGATGGCTAATTCTATACGCTACGATATTATTTTTTTAGATACAATAGAAGTAGAGGTTCTACCAACGTTTCATGATGCTGCTGAGTCTGTGGGATACAAAATCAAAGAGGGCAATCAAACCATAGTCTATATTACAGATACAGGTTATGTTCATCATTGTCTTTTTGAGACGATTTCTAACGCTGATTGTTATGTTTTAGAGTTCAATCATGATCCTTATATTTTAATGTCTTCAGATAGAAGCTACTCTTTAAAGCAGCGCATTTTATCAGATCATGGTCATTTATCTAACGAGGATGCTGCAGTAACTTTAGCAAAAATAATGGGAGATAAAACAAAGCTTGTTTTTTATGCCCATATTTCTCAAGAGTGTAATTTATCTGAAATAATCGAATTGACAAGAAAAAAAGTGATGAGTGATTTAGGAATGGATACTTCAAAGGTGGAATTTGTCCTAACATCCCCGTTTCCTACAAAGGTATATAGCATATGAGAATAACAATATTAAGTGTTGGGAATATTAAAGAAAACTATCTTAGGGATGCCATTTTGGAATATTCTAAAAGAATATCTAAATACTGTAAAATTGAATTTATAGCAGTTTCTGATGAAGCTATTTCTGCTAACACAAGTGAAAATGATATTAAAAATAAAGAAGCAACAAGACTACTTGCTAAATTACCAGAAAATTCTTATAAAATTGCCTTAAATTTAAAAGGAGAAATGCTTACAAGTCCTGAATTAGCAGACAAGATGTCCCATATTTTTTCATATTACAATTCTCATATTGTTTTTGTGATTGGTGGATCTTTAGGCTTAGGAGAAGAAATATTAAAAAAAATGGATTTTCATTTATCTTTTTCTAAAATGACTTTTCCTCATCAATTGATGCAGGTGATTTTATTAGAACAAATCTATCGTTCTTTTAAGATTTTGAATCATGAAACATATCATAAATAAGAGGTGATAGCTTTGATAAAATTATTTGATACACAAAGATTAGTTAAAGATTCAGATAAACAGGGTGAAATTCCAAGATATTCTAAGGTTACCAAAGATGTAATGAAAATCGTATGGCCTTCTATGGTAGAAGGCTTTTTAGTCGCGTTAGTTACAATGTTTGATGGAATCATGGTTTCTTCTATTGGAAATAATGCGAATTCAGCTGTTACTATTACAAAACAACCGATTTACTTTATGATTTGTTTTATTACAGCTCTAAATATTGCGTTAACTGCTATTGTTTCTAGAAGATTTGGTGCTAAGAATCAAGAAGCAGTAAATAGAACTCTTCACGAAGGATTGAAATTATGCTTTGGTATTTCTGTATTTCTAAGTGTTTTAGTTGCTTGTTTAGCTCGTCCTCTTTGCCAGTTTATGGGGGCAACGTCAAATACAATTGATTATGCAACAACCTATCTATCGATTATTGCTTCTGGTTTTATTTTTAATGGTTTAAGATTGACGATTAATGCATGCCAAAGAGGAATAGGAAAAACTAAAATCTCTATGTGGACAAACCTTGTGGCCAATGGAGTAAATATAGGGTTAAATTATTTGTTGATAGAGGGAAACTGGGGATTTCCTAAGCTGGGTATTGCGGGTGCTGCTGTTGCTACGGTTATTGGAAACGCAGTTGCTTTCTTGATTTGCTTGGTAACAATTTTACTTCCTAAAGGATATTTAAAGCTTCAATTTAAGCAGTTATTTACAATAGATAAAGACACCTTGAAGGATATAGGACATATATTGCCATCATGTTTTATCGATCAAATTTTTATGAGAATAGGGTTCATCTTGTTTGCATTAATTGTCAATTATTTAGGTGATGATGCTACTTACGTTCATGGGATCTGTAATGATTTGAATTCTTTAATGTTTACTCTCGCTGATGGATTTTCAATAGGTACAGCAGCTGTAGTTGGACATCGTCTTGGGGAAAAGCGTAAGGATTTGGCTATAGTATATGCAAAGGTCAGTATGACAATGTGCCATTCTTATTTGTGTGTTCATGTTCTCTGCTAGAAATTTACTTATTAGTATGTATAAGCCTGAAACAACAGAACGCGCACATATGGCATCATTAATTATGATTATAGCAGCCTTTACAACATTACCACAGAATATCCAGTGGGTCATCACTGGTATACTAAGAGGTAGTGGAGATACTAAGTTTACTGCAACAACCTCTTTAATTAGTGTTACTTGCATTAGACCTTTAGTTTCTTATTTGTTATGCTATCCAATTGGTTTAGGTGTAATAGGGGCTTGGATTGGTATGCTTGTTGATCAATCTTTAAGAATGGGACTTAACATATGGCGCTTTAATCAAAAAAAATGGCTTCAAATTCAAGTTTAAGCAAATTTTGTTATTAAAAAATATGAATAGTGTTATCAACCGCATATTCATAAATTCACTTGGAAATTAGTAAATGATATATGGAGATTTATAGAAGAAGTTTTACCATTTTTATAAATAAAAGGATTGGATAAAAAATATGAAAAAAATTGGATGAAAAAAGAGATTTATTTTGGATGTGTGTTTGGCTATCGACATTAGTTCCACAGATTTGTTTGATGATTATTTTATCAATAAAATACTATTATTTTTATTGGCAGTTATTGTTAACATTTATTTTATGGTTTTTCGTCATAGGGTATGTTTATTATTTTTTTCACACAATTATAATATTTAATAAAGATAAGATTAAAATTCAAAACAGACGAAAAATTAGAGAAATTTATTTTTCATAAATTCTATATATTGAAGAAACATATAAACTTAATAATCCGCATCAATTGCACAGATTTAAATTGGTTTTTCAAAAGGGTGCTATGGAAAAAAGTTTATTTCTAAGAAATAAAGAAGTACAAAAAGATA
>JAMPGQ010000062.1 GCA_023663825.1 Anaeroplasma bactoclasticum | reverse complement strand
TATGCCTTTTTTATCCCCGTGTTTAGATTATAACTATTTTATTTTCAGACTAACTACCTCATTTCTTATCCTATATAATTATAGCAAATTTAAAAAAATTATCAAGAAAAAAGCCCTACTTTTGTAGAGCTTAACAACTATAAATATATTGAACTAAAGGAACTTCTATGGTTATATTCTCATTCCCTCTTGTAATATCAAAGGTTATAATATCTCCTAAGGATAAATCTGCAGTATAGATGAATTTGTAAACATCTTCAATCGTAGTCGTTTGGGCAGTAATATTTGCTAAAGATTTAACCTCTTTAGTTGAATCCTTATAGGTAAGTGTGATTGCGTTTATTTTATCATTAACCAATAGTTTTCCATAATCAGAATTTGTTGGATTCGTTGCGGCACTTGCAATTCCAATGCTTGTTCTCATAAAGCCATAACCACCATAACCAAGAGTAAATCCAATTTCCCACCGATCTTTAACATAGCCTGTTTCCCATTGGTTTTCTTGCACATTGTATTTTGCAGTTTTTAGAATGCTGTCGATAATTGTTCTTGCCTGATTCGCAGGGATTGCAAAGCCTAAGCCTTCTATTCCTGATGAAGAATATTTTGCATTAACAATACCGATTAAAGCACCTGCTGAATTAAATAATCCACCACCAGAATTTCCAGAATTTATGGCAACATCTGTTTGGATAAGCTTCATAGAATGATAGCTATCTACTTGTATTACACGATTGTTATAAGAAACTACACCTGTAGATACACTTCCAGGTAATGTCCCAAGTGGATTACCAATACAAATAACACTTGAGCCTAACTTGAGCTTTTCTGTATCATCGAACCAAGTAGCATACGTTAAGTCCGTTTGTTCTATGGATAAAACGGCAATATCACTTTCAGAATCTCCACCTACTAGCTTTGCTTCATAGATTTCATCATTAGACAAAATGATTTTAAAACCTTGACATTCTTCAATTACATGATGACAGGTGGCAATATAACTAAATTTCTCATCATAGCCAAATAACACTCCACTGCCACTACCATAATGCTGATTATTCATATAAGCATCAATAGCAACCACACTATCATAGATTTGATCTACAGTTTTCTCTACACTCCCTGTTTCAAGTTCAGTGCTTGAATAGGTGACATTTAAATGTAAATATTCTACATCCTTTGGTAAGTCTTCATTATTGTCTATAGGAGTCTCAATATCTACAGTCGGAGGATTAACATCCGTTGGTGTTTTTTGTTTTTTAGAACAAGATACAAATCCTAAAGAACCTATAAAAAGACTAACTGCAAGTATACTTTTCCAAAATTTCATAACAATCATACTCCTTAAAATTGAATTTATTATATCATAAAATTATGGGAAAAGTTTGTGAAAATCAAAAGAAAATATAAAAAGACTAAGACGCTAAGGCCTTAATCCTTTTAAAATCTTACTTAAAATATCTGTTTAATAAGCCTTCAAATGCTCTACCATGACGAGCCTCATCCTTAGCCATTTCATGAACTGTATCATGAATTGCATCTAAGTTTAGCTTCTTTGCACGAGTAGCAAGGTCTAATTTACCAGCTGTTGCGCCATTTTCAGCAGCAGCTCTTAATTCTAGATTCTTTTTAGTAGAAGGTGTAACCACCTCTCCTAAAAGCTCTGCAAATTTAGCAGCATGCTCTGCTTCTTCCCAAGCAGCCTTTTCATAATACATACCTACTTCAGGATAGCCTTCTCTATATGCAACCCTTGCCATAGCTAGATACATACCTACTTCTGAACATTCGCCCTCAAAATTTGCTCTCAAGTCTGCTAAAATGTCAGCAGGTGCATCTTTAGCTACACCAACAACATGCTCACAAGCCCAAGTTAATCCTTCCTTTAATTCTTCAAACTTCTCCTTTGGAGCTTTGCATTGTGGACATCTATCTGGAGCCTCTGGTCCCTCATGAACATATCCACATACTTTACAAACGTACTTCATTTTCTTTCCCCTTCCCTTTTTTAGTACAATTTTGACATAAGCCATAAAAGGCAATATCACATTTTTTGATTTGATGCAAACAAACTTTAGACATCTTAGAAATGACTTCATTCTTATCAACAAAAATATCTTCTATACTACCACACTCTTCACATACGAAATGTGCATGATCTTCTTTAATAGTTTCCAACACATCATTTCCTTTTAATTTAACAATTCTTATTTTTTGTTCTGCAAGGAGTGCTTGAATATTCCGGTATATTGTTGCTAGAGAAATATGCTCATTGTGGTTTCTTAAATATTCTATTAAGGCTTCCACACTAGCATGTCCAAGATCTTCTAATGCTTGATATACAATCCTTTTTTGAGTTGTCATTCTTCTTAACATAATCATTTCCTTATCAAGAATTATTCTCAATAATAGTATAACATTTTTTATAGATTTGTCAAGAAATTAGTTCTAAAATATCTTCTTTAGAAAGTGATATTTTTTGTCCTTGATTCAATAAAATTTGATCAGCCAACCCACTTTTCAAATGTTGCAATAACATAACCTTTTCTTCAATAGAATCCATGCATACCAATTTAATTACATGGACATTCTTTGTCTGTCCTATACGATATGCTCTATCTGTAGCTTGATTTTCTGCTGAAACATTCCACCAAGGATCCAAATGAATGACCATATCCGCACCAGTTAGATTAAGGCCTGTGCCTCCTGCCTTTAGAGAAATCATAAATATTTTTATGGCTGGATTCACATTAAAATCCTCGACAAACTCAATTCTTTTTTGAGCAGGAGTACTTCCATCTAGTTCATAATAGGATATTCCTTCTGCATCTAGCATTTCTTCTAATATAGGAAATACACTTGCAAACTGTGAAAATAGTAAAATACGATGATTTGAAGAAATGGCTCTATTGATTAATTCTAGTGCCAAATTGAGTTTAGCACTAGCCACCTCTTCCTCATAAAACAATTGTGGAGTTATACAGATTTGACGTAAACGAGTAATTAGGGCTAAGATATGATTCCCATTTTCTTGTAAATCGTTTTTAATCTTCTCAACATAGGTCTGATAGAGTTCTTCCTGTTTGCCTTCCATTTTACAATAATAAACTTCTTCAATTTTTTCAGGTAGTTCTGTAAGTACATCCTGTTTAGTACGTCTTAAGATAAATGGTTGTACTCTCTTTTTTAATTGGATTAGAGTTTCTTCATCCTCTTCCATAATCAAAGTTTCATAACGTGTTTTAAAATGATGATAATTAGATAAATAGCCTGGCATCAAATAATCAAAGATGCTCCATAAATCAGCAAGTCCATTTTCAATAGGCGTACCCGTTAATGCAAATCTTAATTCTGCATCAATCTGCTTTATAGCAGCAGTTTTTAAAGCATTTTGATTCTTAATGTATTGTGCTTCATCTGCAACTATAATACGAAATTTATTTTTATAATTTACAATGTCTCTTCTTAAAGAATCATAAGAGGTGATATAAATGGATTTCTTTTTATAGTTAATGGATTGAATCATCTTTTCACGTTCAGTTGCACCACCTATAATCAAATGAACAGGAATATCTAAATTCCATTTACGACATTCATTTTCCCAGTTATACACCAAACTCATTGGGCAAACGATTAAAGTAGGCTCTTTTCTATTATCTTTTGCAATAAACGAAATAATTTCTAAGGTTTTCCCCAAACCCATATCATCAGCTAAAATACCACCAAATCCAAATTCAGCTAGCATATTTAACCATTTAAATGCTTCCACCTGATAAGGACGAAGAATCTTTAAAAAGGCTTCATTTGGAAGTATATCACTCTTCTTAAAATTTTGAACCTGTTGAATCATTTGATATAGCTTTTCATCACAATGAATATGATCACTAGACTCATCCACAAGCTTTAATAAATAGTTCATAGGCTTTGAAATTTGAGAAGAAAGCTTTTCATTTGTCATATTGAAATCTTCTAAGAAATTATCAAGATCCTTTACATCCTCTTCTTTAACCTCTAGAATCACATCATTTTTCAGTTTGACATATCGCTTTTTATTATGGTATGCATCAAGCATTGCCTCAATTTCTTCCATGGTTAATTCTTGTCCTTCAAATTTAAAATCAAGTAATCCAACATTAAAAGAAACATAAATATGAACTCGGTTGGATTTTTTTAATTTGATTTTTTTGATTGAATTATCAAAGAAAACATCCCCATAATTTTTAAGACCAGTTAAATCAGTTGTTAAAAATGCATATTGATCCTCTACAGCTGGTAGAGCATATAGTTCATTCGATTCTTTAATAAAACCAAAGGATTCTAATAGCTTATTGTAGCCATCAAGGATTTGTCCTACATAAGGAGTATTCCTATATTTCTTTTCCACTTCAATTTTAAAAGAATTGAGAATAACTCCTTCTTCATAATGAAAATAAGATGTAATACTTACTTCTGGTAAATGATATTTTTTATAAAAACTATCCTCTATCACAATATCCTTTTTTAGCATTGGTAAAAGGTTAGAGATGAAATCTGTTTCATTTGCTTCTATCCATAACGCATTTGTTTTACATTTAAATAAGGCATTAAAAATCATAGCTTCATTTCTTTTCTTGAAATGATAAATATAGATTTGCTCCTCTCCAATAAAATAAGCATTATTTACTCCACAAACCAATTGTTCTGTAGCCTTTGGAATTTCTATATGCAAGCATTGATCATCTAATATAATGTTTACCTTTTCAATTTCACTTAAAGGATAGTATTTTGCCTTTTTAGATTCATTTGCATAATAGATTCCACTATTATGATAAATTTCTAATATCTTTAAAAAATGGCTCTTCCTGATTTGTATATTCTTTAAGGCATTTTCATGACTGATACTCAAAAGAAAACCATAAAATTCTTTAGATTCATCATCTAGCATTTCATAGGAATGAACAAAAGAAAGCTTTTGACCATAAGAAAAATATTTTTTATTTTCCATTAAATCAATAAATTCAGAGATACTTTTTACTATATATTCTTTGTCATAGCCAATACGCAAGGATAATAAATTGATGTTTTGTTCTCTTGTGATTTCAGCCGTCAAATGAATTTTTTTGAAATAAGAAGCATTGGTTCTTAAATCTGTAGCCAAATCATTTAGGATGACCTCTTGTTCTAAAGCTAACTTGATTCTTTTATATTTTTCAAGCTGTTCCTTATACTTCTTTGGACATAATTCCTTTAAAGCTAGTGCGTATAATAATGTTGTATGAACACACTGTTTTTTACGATAATGCTCTAGGCATCCACATTCAACAGATACAATCGTGTAGGATTCATCTAAAACTATACTGGAAGAGAGGGCTCCTGTATAGCTACAAAAATCCTTTGTTGTTCCAACAATATAATGTAGCTTACCTTCTATGGTTTTATTAAATACCACTATAAAATTTGAAATATCCTTATCCTCTGTTTCAAGCATTCTTTCTACAATAGACAAATGCTTATAAGCAGTTAATAATTCATAGAGCTGCATATTTTATCTTTCCTCCAAATACATAGCCTGGAGCTTTTCTTTATCTTCTTTGGAAAACAATAATCCTTTTTCTAAATAAGCATCAAAGCTACCATATGTTTTTCTTATACAATCCAACAATGCATCAACATATTCTTTTCTCACACCAAATATTGTTTTTAAAACATCTCGGTATCCTTCCCCACATTCTTTCACAAAATGTTCAATGTTTCCTTGATAATATAGATTAGTACTTAAATAGTCTTCTATAATATCTTTTATATCAAAATCTAATGCATATAATAAAATCATCGTTGCAAAGCCAGCACGATCCTTACCTGCACTACAATGCCAAAGTGTAGCACCACTTGCATCCTCTAAAAGTATTCTTAAAAATTTCTGATATGCCTGTGTAGAAAACTCTGAAGTGACAACTTCCTTGTACACATTAGTCATAAACTGAACTGAACTAGCAGCTCCATTTTTGTGAATAGCCTCAATGAAATCTCTAAAGTCTTCTTCATCGTTTCCTTTTTTTGTAACACCCACACGATGGCTAGGCAAAATTGGATTTAGAATAATTTGAACCCCTGGAATAACAACATCTGGATTATTCTTAACCTCATTATCACACCTTAAATCAATAACTCTTTTTAAATGATATACTTCAGTCAAAATTCTTTGATCAGTTGCATCTATTTTGCTTAAAGCATCACTACGAATAAGTAAATGTTTCTTAATTTTTAAACCATTTTTATTGGCTAAATCAGATAAACTTCTTGTATTTTTTGTACAATTTAATTGAATATGCATTTTTATCACCAAAGATTATTTTATCATATTTTAAATAATTTTGGTATATAATTTAATGGTGATTTAAAAAAATGAATGAAATAGCTAGAAATTACAACGATGATTTAACTAAGAGATCCTTTAACAATCAATCTCAATCTAAAATGTCAAAATATGAAAAGCCTAAAAAGAAAAATAAAAAGAAAGATAATAAATAATATTTAAAAAAACTTAATTTTAAGGTATAATATAGATACTGGCGGTGAATGATATGTCTTTACTAGAATCTGGAGAAAATTATTTAGAAACGATTTTGATGCTTTCAAAGAATCAGAAGGAAATTCATGCGATTGATGTTGTAAATCACTTAGGATTTTCTAAACCCTCTGTATCTATCATGTTGAAAAAATTAAGCAAGGATGGATACCTTATTGTTGATGGAAATAGTCATATCTATTTAACTGAACAAGGAAAAACTGTGGCCGAAAAGATTTTAAATAGGCATACTTACTTAACTGATTTTTTTATAAAAATTGGGGTTGATCCTAAAACTGCTGAAGAAGATGCTTGCAAGATTGAACATGATTTATCAGACGAAACATTTAATGCATTAATCAAATTAAATGAACAAAATAAATAAATTTATTTACTTAAGGAGGTAAAAACCTCTAATTTAGTGATTGTAAAAGTTATGCTATATTTCCATAGCTTAACTTCTACTCTTCTCCTTCATATCTTCTTTCTCTTGATTCCTGATGTATTCTTTCACAACTTCAGTATTCAACCCTACTGTCGACACAAAGTATCCTTTTGCCCAAACGTTTCTGTTCCTATATTTGTACTTCAGGTTTGATTGTCTTTCAAATATCATCAACGCAAGATTTTCCTTTCAGATATCCCATAAAATTGAATATTGCTATCTTTGGGGGTATCCTCACCAGCATATGAATATGATCACTCATTGCATGTGCCTCTATTATTTCTACTCCCTTATATTCCCATAGTTGTCTGATGATTCTTCCTATATCACTTCTCAATTTCCCATATATTTCTTTTCTTCTATATTTTGGGATAAATACAATATGGTACTTTAAATTCCATCTCGTGTGTGATAAACTAGAATCATCATTGGTTTTTCTTGCCATTGATATGTCCTCCTTGATATTTTGTTTTCGGTTGCCAGACCATTAACATTATATCATGGAGGTTTTTCTTATAACAACGCAAAGATGCTACTTCAATTCTCACACGCCTAGCGTGTGGTTTTTTTGTGAGTCTTTCGACTAACAAAATAAAATTGCTCATCATTACGATAAGCAATTCAACTTTTTTAATTTTTTAACGCAGTGATGGGAACGACATAAACGCCATCAGGTCTTTGATATACAGCATTTGTCATACCACATACAACACACATAATGGACGGTGCTTTACCACCCTCTGCAACAATCTTATCACGTATTTCAATTAGGCTTGTCGCTGCTTTATCTATTTGATTTGCTCCAAGTTTTATTTCAAGAGCACACCAACGTCCATCCTTTAATTCAATGACTGCATCAATTTCCTTGTTTGCATAGTCTTGGTAATGGAACAACTGAGCACCAAAAGATTCCGCATATATTTTAAGGTCTCTTTCGCAAAGTGCTTCAAATAAGAAATCGAATGTTTCAAGGTCACCAATCAATCTTTCGGGAGTTACTTTTAACAGGGCACACGCAAGTGACGGATCACAAAAATGACGTTTTTCCGCTTGCTTAACACGAACTGAAGAACGAATGTTGGAAGAGAATGGTTTTTGATTATCTAAAAGGAACAAACGCTCAAAAACATCAAGATAAGTCACTACAGTATCGTAATCAACCGACTCATCATCAATATCCTTGATGTCACTTGCAAGTTTCTTTTTTGTCGCCGTTGTACTTTCATTTCTAGCAAGAGAACGCAGTAACAGTCTCATTTTCTCAATATCGTATTTTTTGCCATCTATTCTTTGAGCATCGTCTGTCAGAATGGTTTCAATATAAGATTCGGCAATCAACTGTGCATTTTCTACGGGAAGCCCCATTGCTCCAGGGAAACCGCCACGGACGATATACTTGGCAAGATCACGCAAATCGACTTCACCAGTCAACATCATAGGAACATTGCCTTCACATAAATCTTCTAGAGAAACTTTACCACTCGAATCACCAGATTCATAAAGTGACATTGTTCTCATTCTTAATTTACCGATACGCCCAACGCCACTATGGACTCTATTTTCTTTTCGTTTTGGTGTTGAAGAACCTGTCAAAATAAATTGGCCTTTCTCCGCACGTTGGTCTACCGCATAACGTACAGCATCCCAAATTGCATCCACCTCTTGCCATTCATCAATCAATCTTGGTGTTTCACCCTCTAGCACTATTGAAGGTGACATTGATGCCAATCTTCGATTTTGAAAGTTATTTGCAGAATCAGCAATGAGAAATTCGCTATTTGCGTGATAGGATGATATCCAAGTCTTACCACACCACTTGGGACCTTCTATACAAACAGCACCAAATGTTGATAAATATCTCTGAACTTGCTCGTCCATTATTCTTGCTTTATATTTCGATTTGTCAACAATTTTTTTCATAACAAAGTCCTCCTATCTGTTTCTGCTATTATTATGCCACATTCCTTTTGATTTTGCAATACTAATCGGCATAATTTCGAGAAAACATTCGGCACAATTTTACAATTCAAATCGGCAAGATTTGTCGTTCGCTGTGAACAATACTTTCACACTCCTAACAGAAATTTGCACACCCTTTGAGCATTTTGAACACCCTTGAGAGCTTCTGCACACACCTATAAATTGACTACTGTAATAATTTTAAAAACATTTGAACACGATAGTTTATTTTTAAATTGTTATTTGTAGTTTCTTTTTTCTTCATTTGCTCTGCTCATAAATTTTGTTTGAAAATGTACTTCAAGTTGCAAAAATGAGCCAACAACACCAAATCTTATGTAGCGTAATGCAAAATATTTTTTAATGCAAAATCCATAATTATCTGTGTAATATCTTCGCAAGAAAGTAAGTACTGCCTATTGTTTTATTTTATAGCTTATCTCTAGCTCTCTTTTTAAATAAACTCATGTGTTTTCCACCTTTAAATTTTGACATAACAAAAACACCTACCTTATGTGTGATATGATAGATGCTTGTTTCATATTTATGTTGGATTTTATTTATTTCTTATATATCTAGTTGACCTGCCTGCTCCCAATTTTCTTATTAAGGCCTCTTTACACATTACACTTAACACAGATTCTACAGTTGTTGGACTAACATCAGGATGAATCTTGCATATTTCAGCTTTTGAAATTGGTACTAAGCTGTTGAGAACTGTTGCTTCAATTCTTGCTTTCTTTGTCACTTTACCACCATTGACAACTGCAAATCTTTTATCAAGTTCTTTATAACACATATAAAGAGTTGATAAGAAATTTTCAATAAAAGGAAAGTATGAATTTTCATTTTCTTCCCACTTCTCAGAAGATAACCTCAAAGCTTCATAATAATAACCTTTGTAATTATTGATTTGTTCTTCAAATGATACATATTTACCTGCATCAAAGCCATTTTTATAAAGTAACAATAAAGAAAGGAGTCTTGACATTCTACCATTTCCATCACGGAATGGATGTATGCATAAAAAATCAAGAATAACACAAGGTATTAGAAGAAGCTGATTAATATTAGCATCCCCACTTGCTACTGCATACGCTAATGTTAATTGCTCCATTGCATCTTTTGTTTCTGCAGCAGGTGTAGGTCTAAATCTTACTTTACGATTACCAAAAGCATCAATTTCCATAATGACATTATCACTATCTTTATACTTTCCACCATATTCATATCCTGCATAAGACATCATTATGTCATGTAAACTCAAAATATCTCGCTCACAAAACTCAATGTGTTCATGATTGGAATGAATTTGATTTAATGCATCTCTATAACCAAGTATTTCGGATTCATCATGATTTAATGGAGCACTATCACCATTAATGATTTCTTTAATTCTTTCATCACTTGTAACAATTCCCTCGATAGCATTTGAACTTTTAACCGATTGAACTTTAGCTATTTTTTCAAGTTCTGTAAATGTTTTTTCATATTCTTCTTTTCTTAAGTTTGCCATTGTTTTTAATGAATATATACCACTTGTTAGGTTGATTAACTTTGCTGGCAATAAGCCATTATTTAAAAATGAATAATCAAATTTTCTCATGTTAAATCCTCCTTTTCTGCACATATTATATCATTTTATATGCAGTAATTCAATGGATTAAGGGTTTTTTCTGCATATATTTGTGATTTTTATATGCAGTAAAACCATGGAACTGTGCATTAAATAATTAAAAGACCTCTTGAATCATAAAGCAACTCACAAAACAAAAGAAACAAATAAATTTATTTACTCAAGGAGGTAAACTCTAATTTAGTGATTGTAAAAGCTATGCTATATTTCTACAGCTTAACTTCTATTCTTCTCCTTTATATCTTAGTTAAAAAAACGTGATTGATGTTTGAGAGTATAAGTGTACTCTTCATTTTCAACCACACTTATCTTACCATTGTAAGAAACTCTTTATACGACAATTTAGTTGTCTTAACCATCTATAGAAAGTAGAGCCCTTACATTATAGACTTCTTCTAGTTACATCTATATTGCAAGAGAAATGGAGCTGTTAGGGAAGAATAAAAGCACATAAGAACCTACTATATTATATTCCATTTCAATCTAAAATATAGTCCTACCCCCAAAATAGAGATTTTCCTGTGGCTTCCCCGAGGGAAAAAGGTTGGAGTATGAGTTCCCACTGATTAGATAGAAAAGAAATATCCTTTAACATTAATAATATGTACCACTACCTGTTCCACCTGAAGTAGTTTCTTTAATGGGGCAAGGCATACTCCATATTAACTAAACCACCTTTAGAATGTCCAATTAATACAAGCTCAAATTTATCTTTATACTCTCCTAAACAAGTTTTTATATTTTCAATAATAATATCAGCTTCTTTGGCTTGATTATCTAGATCTCCAATCACCTTGTTTTGAAATCTAGTACGTATAAAAGCATTTTATCAATATATTTATAAGCATTTTGTTTTGTAATGAATTAAATACATTTGACATTAGTTTTCTCCTCGTAGATTTGTAGTCTCGAGCCTACACTAATAAAGAGAAAAAACATTGAAAAAATACAACTCAATATGTTATAACCCAAGTTTGCCAGTTTAATAAAAGAAAAACCCGAGAAATAAGTT
>JAMPGQ010000061.1 GCA_023663825.1 Anaeroplasma bactoclasticum | reverse complement strand
TTACTCTTTCATTCTTTTTTAACAAAATTTTCAACTATTAACAGCGGAATTTACTCTTTCAATTAACGTTCTTTTTAAATATATATTTAAAAGTTTATGATTTTTCGTTTCTTAAAAGGTCTAATTCTTCCTTAGTTAGGGCGCGATAGGTACCTTCTTCTAAATCAAGAGGTAATTCTAAATTACCAAAGGATAATCTCTTCAAAGAGGTGACCTCCATACCCAAGGCATGCATCATTCTTTTAATCTGATGAAATTTTCCTTCATAAATTGTAATTCTACCTTTTTGAGGTTCAAGTAAAATGAATTCAGCTGGCTTACAATTATATCCATCTTCTAATACAATTCCCTTTTTAAATTGCTCAAAAAATGAGTCTTTAAATATACCAAAAAAGGTTAACTCATAGGTTTTTGCAACATGATGCTTAGGAGATAAAAGCTCATGAGCAAGCTTGCCATCATTTGTAATGAGTAATAACCCAGTTGTATCTTTATCTAAACGACCTACAGGAAATAAGCCTTTTTGTGTTTCTTCTATTAAATCTAAAACCGTTGGCTCTTTAGAATCAAAGGTTGCACTGACATAACCTTTAGGCTTGTTTAGTAGTAAATATATTTGTTTTTGATATTCAACAGTTTGATCTAAAATAACAATCTCATCATTTTCTTCATCAACCTTAATATCATCATTGAATACCACTTCACCATTTAAAAGGACATAGCCTTTACGAATAAAGGTTTTAACTTCCTTTCTAGAGCCATATCCCATATGAGCAAGTAACTTATCTAGGCGCATACATCAATTTCCTTGATATCATCTAAAATTTCATAGCACATCTCATCATCATAGGAAGCATCAGTAATAGCTTCATCAGGCATAACAAGATACTTGATTTCCCCATTTGCAAGAACTTCATTTTTATCATTGAAAATTTTACATTCTGCAATAAAATATCTGCTGGTTTGTTTGATAATTTTTCCTGTACCCTTTAATTCTTCATTATAAGGAACAGGCTTACGATATTTTGTATTTAAATCTAAAGTAACACCTAGTTTTTTAGGTTCCAATACCCAAAAGGCTCTGCAGGCAAGCTCATCTAGCATAGCACTAATCATACCACCATGAACACGTCCTGGATAACTTTGATGCTCCTCTTTAAATTTAAATATACCACAAACGCTTTGGTCTTCTAGCTCATAAAACTGAGCTTGAACACCAAAAGCATTATCCATTCCACAAATCATACACATTTTACTATTATTTTGTTTTTTGATAACCTTCATAACCCCATTACTCCTTTAAATCAATTCTAGATTTAAGCCATCTCAATATTGGATTTAAAATACTTTTCTTGAAAATATGTTTTTTGATATATCTCCTCTTTAGAAAAGATTTTATTAGATACAACAAGCTTATCCTCATCATCTATACGATGAATAATGGCTATTACTTTCCCTTTATACCTTTCCACTATAGTATCTACATCTAAAATGTAGGCATCAATTTCTTCTCCATCCACAGGTGAAATTGTATTCGGTATATACCCATAGTTCAGTTCATAAATGATGTCTTTTTCTGTAGGATGAACAGAATGAATTGGTCTATCCACAATAACTTCTACAACCTTATTTAGCATTTTAACCTCTCCTTTAGGTATGGAAAAAAGTCCAAAACTGGACCTTAATCTTCGCGGAAATTATGAATTAAATCTTCTACGATTCTATCGTTTTCTAAATGATAGTAGTGGTTAATGATTTCTTCCTTCCAAATTCCCTTTTCTACATCATTCCATGAAGTACCCTTACAAATTTTAAACTCAAGATGAGTACCTTTAGGAAATTCTACAACAGCGGTAAAGGAATTATCCTTGTTCTTTTTCATAGGAATTGCTTTTTCTAAATTCCAGCATGTTGTATTAGTGATGATATAAAGCTTTTTGGCCTTTCCTTCTGCAGCATAAAGAGTTTTTGCATGAAATGTGATTTTAACTGTTTCTTCTACAATTCCTGTTGAAGCATCTTCCTCATAGTCTTCCTCTTCTTCTAATTCTACAGCTTCAAGAATTTCCTCTTCAATCATTTCTTCTACAACTTCATCCGTACCATCCTCAATATTCTTGACATATTTTTTGATAAGTCCTTCTTGAATCAGTTTATTTACACTTCTTGGTCGAAATTCTTTTTGATAATCTGGAGTTTCAGCAAAAAGACACAATTCATTAGCACCAGCTTTAAATAAAGCAGTCTCTAATAATTCTAAAGCATATTTTAAGCTTCTTGAGCCTTTAATAGAAACACGCATTGGATAAATTTGTCCTTGTTTTGTTGCAGACATATCCTTAAAATGATATTTTGTATTTTCAAATTCTTTAGGATCTAATGCTAGATGAAGATGAACGTGACGTACAACAATCTTGATAGAAGCAACCTTTACTCTTCCATAAGAAATAGTTTCTTTACCAAAGCTCATTCTTGTAGAAACCTTTTTATATGTACTACATAAATCCTTAATTGCTTGGTATGCTGCAATCGAGTCCTGATTTAAAATTAATTTTGCAGCTAAAGATTTTTTATATGTAATTTTCTCCATTTTTCCTTAACCTCTCTTCCAAAAAACAATTATAGCATATTTTTTTATTTTTTTTACATTTTTTCAGAAAAAAACCTAAAACTATAAGAAATATTTTGCATAGTAATAGAATAGGTGAGAAAAATGTACATTTTAATCCTGGGTTTTATCATTCCTCTTCTAGGAACGACGATAGGCTCCCTATTTGTCTTTTTAATCAAAAAAGAGATTCATCCAAGTCTAAAAAATTTATTACAGGGCTTTGCTGCGGGAGTTATGCTTGCAGCATCCATCTGGAGTTTGATTATACCTGCAATTGAGCTTTCTGGGGATAATCCATATACTTGCTATATCCCTGCAGCAATCGGCTTTATTTTTGGAATGCTTGCATTAATGCTTTTTGATATTTATGTGAGCAAAAGAAAAAAAGTTAGTGTCAATATGCTTAATTTAGCTGTAGTTATACACAATATCCCTGAGGGATTATCGGTAGGAGTTGCCTTTGCTGCAGCTATGCGTGGAGATGCTTTTTTAGCAACAACTGCTTTAGCTTTAAGCTTTGGTATAGGCATACAAAATATTCCTGAAGGCAGTATCATTTCTTTAAATCTAGTGCCCGAACATTCTAAGCTTAAAGCATTCTGGAAGGGATTCTTATCTGGAGTGGTAGAACCCATTGCTAGTGTTGTAGCTTATCTACTTATGATGTATATACAACCTACAATGCCATATTTACTCAGCTTTGCTGCGGGAGCCATGATATTTGTTGTTGTAGATGAACTCATTCCTTCCTCACATAGTCATATATGTAATGTAGGAATATGCATTGGATTTGTCATAATGATGATTTTAGATGTTATGCTAGGATAAAAGAAAATGGACCAATGAATGATCCATTTTTTGTTTCTATTTATTTAACCATTTAACAATCAAGTCCCAAAGACTCTGATAATTGATTAATAAAGGTGCAATAATTAAGGATATAATAGACATCAGCTTAATCAAGATATCCATAGCTGGGCCTGCAGTATCCTTTAATGGATCACCTACAGTGTCTCCTGTAATAGCAGCATGATGTGTTTCAGAGCCCTTACCACCGAAGTGGTCTTCTTCGATATACTTCTTTGCATTATCCCAAGCGCCACCAGAGTTTGCCATAAATACAGCAAGCATAATTGCAGAAAGTAATCCACCAATTAAAACTCCGCCTAAGCCACTTGCACCAAGGACTAACCCAGCAACAATAGGAGCAAATACAGCAATAACACCTGGTAAGATCATTTCCTTTAAAGAAGCCTTTGTAGAAATATCTACACACTTTGCATAATTTGGATTTGATTCACCCTTTAAGATTCCTGGGTCACTTTCAAATTGACCTCTTACTTCTTCAATCATCTTATTTGCAGCACGACCTACAGAAGCAATAACTAAATAACTAAAGAACTAAATAGATATGGAAGCATAGCTCCAATTAATAGACCTACAATAAATACAGGATTGGATATATCAATAAAATCAACACCTGATGCAGTGAAATATCCTACAATCAATGCTAAGGAGGTAAGAGTTGCAGAACCAATGCAAAAGCCTTTACCAATAGCTGCGGTTGTATTTCCAACGGAATCTAGCTTATCTGTAATCTCACGAACATGAGGATCTAGCTTAGACATCTGAGCAATACCACCCGCATTGTCACTAATTGGACCATAACCATCAACTGATACTGTTATACCGCAGGTAGAAAGCATACCTACTGCTGCTAAAGCTATACCATAGCTACCACAAACGAAATAAGCAATTGCAATAGCAACAACTAAAGCTAAAATCGTAAGTCCTGTAGATTTCATACCACTACCCATACCAGCAATAATATTCGTAGCATGTCCAGTCTGAGACTCATAAGCAATCCGTTTTACTTCCTTATAATCACTTGAGGTATATATTTCCGCAATAAATCCTACTAAAATTCCTGCAAGAAGCCCTGCAAGTATGGCAAAGAAATACTTCACAGACCCCATATAGAATAAGGCTATAAACAATGAGGCTATAATAACAAGACCAGTTGCTACATAGGTTGCAATATTTAGTGCTTTATGTGGATTTTTCCACTGCCTTAAACGAATGAAAATTACGGCTAGCATTGAAGCTATAACACCAACTCCTGCAATCATAAGAGGGAACATAAAGTTTTTAAGATTACCTAAATTCAATCCTAGCATAGTTGCTGCAATTGTTAAAACTGAAATGATAGCTCCAACGTAAGACTCTGTTAAATCAGATCCCATACCAGCAATATCACCAACATTATCGCCAACATTATCTGCAATAGTAGCAGGATTTCTAGGGTCATCCTCAGGAATACCTGTTTCAATCTTACCAACTAAATCTGCACCAACGTCGGCAGCCTTTGTATAAATACCACCACCAACTCGGGCAAATAATGCAATCATAGAACAACCTAAGCCATACCCAGTTACAACCTTAGCAGCTTCTTCTATACTAAATAATGCATAAGCTCCAAAAAATAAACCAACTAATCCTAATAATCCTAGACCTGCAACAGTTAAACCTAACACTGCTCCACCACTGAAAGCTGTATTTAAAGCTTGTGGCATACCTTCTTCATCAGCCTTAGTTGCAGTCCTAGCATTTGCCTTGGTTGCAGTAAACATACCAATCCATCCAGCAATACCAGAAAAACAAGCTCCAACAACAAAGCAGATTGCTGATTTCCAACCTACTCCCTCTGCATGCTCAAAGGCAGGTATAAATCCTAATACAGTTAATAGGATTGCAAAAACAATCACAAAAGGAATAATAATCATATATTCTCTTTTTAGGAAAGCAATTGCACCCTGATGAATATATTCAGAAATTTCTTCTACTTTTGGATTGTTAATTTTTATTCTACTCACACGACGGAATAAAATAAACACATATGCTAATGTAACCAATGCTGCACATAGCACACATGAAAGAATAATAATATTTTCCTTATTCATAAAAAAATCCTTTCTTTTTTTCTTAAGCAAACTTTCTTTGTAACTTATAGTATATACTAAAACGTTTTCAAAAGAAATGCTTTTTTAAAAATATTTTATAAAAATGTGTTCTTTTTTTATTTTTTTCGTAAAAAAACACAAAAAAAAGAGGTAATTATGATATAATTATTTCATAAAGAAGGTGATTTAATGAAAAAATGGAGTGTACTTTTTCTCATATTTTTACTATTCAGTTTAGTAGGGTGTCAAATCGAAAAGAAAATGGATTTTCCTTCATACTATACTGTTGAATTTGATAGTGACGGTGGTACTCCGATTCAAAGTCAAAAAATTGAAAAAGGAAAAACAGCAATGAAGCCAAGTACCCCCATAAAAGAAAATTCGATCTTTGAAGATTGGTATCTTCTAAATCTACCATATGATTTTACTACTCCTGTAACACAAGACATCACCTTAACTGCAAAATGGAGCAGTTCTAATTCTACTATAGATAGTGATTTTGAAGATTACGGTATGGATGTAATTGATATTACCTTAAGTGATGTATCTATTAGCGAAAGTGGATTTTACACTACGATGATTGAAGTTGGAACCTATATCTACACCTATCACAAGTTACCCAAAAATTTTCGCACAAAGGATGGTTTTAATCGTTTTGACTATACTAGTGAAAATAAGTTGAGTGTTGGTGGAGATACATTTTATAATAGAGAAGGGCTTCTCCCCTATAAACAAGGTAGAACCTATACAGAATGTGACATTGACTACACTGGGAATTCTAGAAATGCTAAACGCATTGTTTTTTCCTCAGACTTCTTAATATTTTATACAAATAATCATTATGCTAGTTTTTCCATCTTGAGGTTTATATGAACAAACTAGAAATCGATTTTATGATTTACTCAACTAAACCAAAAGTGCTTACTTTTCTTATTTCAAAAATCGAAGGTCTATTTGCCCCAAATTATGATGCTCTTATTGATGCACTAAGATTTTATAGCACACCTATCCTGCTTTGTCTAAAAAACATTTCCTTCTATGAAGATAAAAGCAATTTACTAGAAATTCTGCAAATCATTCATAGAGAAAACCCAATATTTAATTATATAGTAAAGTAATCAAAAGCCTGATCTCCTTAAAAATCAGGCTTTTGATTTACAAACTATTTAGAAAAATTTAATGTATTTACTTCTTTTTCTCCATTTTCTCCTGAAACAGCCAATACACATCCACGGAATGGACTCTTCTTATTCCAATTACATAATGCAATCTCAATTGTAATTGTTTCTCCTAGTTCACCATTTTCTCCAGCATACTTCTTTAACCAGTTATACTGATTAGCACTACTACAATATAATATAATCTGTTTATCTGTTGTTGGAGAATTAATATAAATATTTGAGTAGTATTGAGTTTCAACTAACTTAACCTTAACCTCAATCACATAAACCTGTGTTGTATGATCCTCACTAACATCCATTGCAATAAGGTCTTCTAAAGTTTTTGTATTATCAAAGGTTTTTGTAGAATAGTCATGATTACCATAGAAATTCATAATAAGTTCACAATCTAATAGTACAGACTGTCCATAATAGTTGCCCTCATGACCAAATAAGGTTCTTGTACCTTTCAAAATGACTTCATTTCCTAAAGCCAAGGATGCAAGTGTGTTAGTATCAGTTGTAACAGCAATCACGCCTGTTTCATCAATCAAATAAAAGCCGACTCTATTTACTAAAGAAGGTCCTACAATTCCACGAACAATTACTTCTGTACCATCATCTAAAGGATTAGCATCAATAGCTTCCTTAACTGTAATCGTATCAGGCAATGAAATTGATTTATGTTCTATATCAATTGTAATAGAATATTCATATGTTAAGTAGCTAGCTTTTATCGTAACCTTTGCATTACCCTCCTCATGAGTATGCATTATAAGTTTATCTTCTTCTACATCAAAGCTTATAACATTTGTATCATTTGAAGTATACTCAAGCTTTATATCTTTAACACCGATTATATCTTGAGAAACACTAGTAATAAGTTCTTTGTTTGGATCACCAGTATAGCTCTTATCAAATTGACCTACTCCATAATAATTAATTGCAAATTTAGGAGCATCTGCTATATTAAATGTATAGGATTCATCGATTACTTCAATAGGGAAGAAACGCCAAGAACATCCAGAAGCAGAGGATTTAGCATTGATTGCAGAAAGATAAACTGTGCAAATCTTCCCATCAAATTCATCCAACCAACTAAAATCACTACCATTGCATTGAGTATAGGTATAAGAACCTGTAACACCATCAATATCATTAAAATAATAATTTACAAATCCTGTACCTTCGGCCTTCTTTACTAAAGCATCAACCTTGTAAATTAAGGTTGTAATATTTTCAGATACTGGAGTATCCATAATCGCTTTTATAGTCGTTTTTTCAATCCAACTCTTATCATACGAATTCTTCTTTTCATCATTTTCTAATAAATGAGCATTAGATAACTGACAACAGCCTTCATAACCAAACTTAGAAGCATTACCTACCTCTGTATCTAATATCCATAAATCCTTCACTCCAGCAACCTTTACCTTGTTTCCTACTTCAACTCTAGGAGTTATTTGTGAATCATAAACATAAATGGAACTTGTAGAATCAACCAAATAGAATCCACTAGGAATCATACCATTTGCATAAGTGATTTTTGCAACAACACCTTCTAAAATGATTTTAGCATCCTTTGCTGCAGTACGCGCTTCTGCAATAGTCATTTTAGTATAGTCAGATTCATCAAATTCCTCTTCTACATGCTTAAATTCTATAATCCATGCACTAGATAATTCTGCCTGTCCTTTAAAATTTTTAAGTAAACCGGATAAGAACACTTCATCACCAGCATAAGGCTTTTCTTCTAACTCGCTATATCTAAGCTTTCCATCAGAACTATATGTGCCATAAACATAAAGAGACCCTGTTTCATCAGATATTGTCATTTCTCCATAGGTAGGATTAGAAATTTTATCTACAGTACCTCGAATATAGAAACGCTCAGTTGAGGAATATCCTTCTGGTTCACAAAGCTTTGTAGCCTCTGCACAAGTTACTATTTTAGCCCATTTTGCATAGATAGTTGTACTTTTAGATACAACATCTTTGGAAAAATCCCATAGGGTAGTCTTAGCAGAATCTTTATACCAGCCTTCAAAAACATAGCCTTCCTTTGTTGGCTCTTTAGGCTGGCTTACTATACCTGCTTCTGTAAGAGTTACTTTATCAACAGC
Organism: Anaeroplasma bactoclasticum; assembly: GCA_023663825.1. Classification (GTDB taxonomy): domain Bacteria; phylum Bacillota_I; class Bacilli_A; order Acholeplasmatales; family Anaeroplasmataceae; genus Pelethenecus; species Pelethenecus bactoclasticus_A. Next base: position 2,896 of record JAMPGQ010000061.1, on the reverse strand, counting down.
ACTTCCACCATCTGAATTAAAAATCGCCTCAATAACTACTTTTTCCTCAGGTTTTTCAGGATTAGGATTTGTTTGAGTTTTATCTTTACAAGCACTAAATCCAAAGAACATTGCTACCGATAAAAGCAAAGCTCCTAATATTTTTTTTAATTTCATCTAATTAAACCTTCCTTTCATAATTTAATTATACAAAAAAATTGTCAAATTTAAAAGATATTTTATATGATTAATGAAAATTTAGAAACTGTAGTTAGTTGTAAAAGTAAAATCCGCTGCCAAAGGTTGTAAGTTTCAAAGGAAGAATTGAAAGACTAATTTTCGCTAATATGATATAATAAAAATAACCCAAATTAGCTATGATGAGATAGGAGGCCCATTATGGCAACAAATATAAAGAATATAAATAGCGAAAAATATAATAGAGTTTTGTCTTTAGAAGATAGAGTATCACTAGAAAAAATAATAACTACAAATAGGGAAAAAGATGGTTCTTTAACTCTAAGCTTAAATGATATTGGAGCTATGCTAGAAAAGGATATTACCACTTTATCTAAAGAGGTTAAAAAATGTAGAACGTCAATTCAAATGAATACACCTAACTTTGCCTATACAGGCCTTTATTGTAAGAGTTGTACTAAATCAAAGGATTGTAAAGAAAAGGAATATATGAAAGGAAAACAAGGAATCTGTTCTAATTATGATAGAATCATTTGTAAGTATTTAACGTTTTTTAAATTATCTATGATAATACTCTATTTCTAATATAGCACTTCAATAATCTTTTGCCTCCATAGGGATATTCATTTCTATTTCCAATTCTGAATCACTCTTATTTGCTACTTCTTCTTTATACCATTGATATAAATAATAAGAATATCCATCTAGATCGCAGATAATATAATTTATAATTTCCAATACGTTTTCGTCAAAAATAGTATTGTAATAGGCAACTAAAGTTTTATCACTATTTACAAACATCTTAGATAGTATATTACATAAATAAAAAATACTTCCTTTGTTTTCTTCACTAGGCAAATCATTTATTAAAGAAAAAGCATTTCTATAAGCATACCCCATAATACCATTGGTTTTACAATTCACTAGTGAATAGTACCTAGAAAAGGATTTGTTGTATGATTTCTTTGCTCTTTTCAGAATCAACACAATTGGCATTATATAACCACATTTTAAATAGGTTGTAGTGGAATAAAAGACAACATAATTATTTCATCTTATATGTCTATATAATAACACAAAACCCCAACATTGTTAGTAAATGATATTGGGGTTAGGCTTTTTTTATTTTACAATTTCATATATGCTTGTTATCATTTAGCATATTGTTGATTAATATTTGTGCAAAATTTTATGATGTCCTACATCTACGAGGACAATTATGGTATTTCCTTCATAATACCAAATGATACGTATATCCATATTTACACTACATTCAAATAAATCGGATGTTCCTTGTATTCTTTTTGTTCTTAATGAAGGATGCAAAGGATTTATAGATAATAATTAAAGTTTGTTTCGTAATTGTTTTTTTCAATCACAGTTAAGTTTTTGAAATGCTTTTGAAATCGGTCAGTGAAGGTTATTTTAAAAGCCATTATTCATTCTCCAACTTTTCAAATAATGCCTCAATAGAATCAAATAAAGGTGTTTTTCCGTTTGCAATATCTTCTTTCAATTCTTTAATTTCTTGATGTAAGTTATCAACATACTCTTTAGGATAAACAACCACAGGCATAATACAAATCATACCATCTTTCTCAAAAATTTCTAATTTATCTCCTTCAGATAAACCTAAATTTGTAATAATTTCTTTTGGGATTGTTATTTGTGACTTATTTCTTAATTCTGCCAACATAAATATCACTCCTTTTTCTTGGTTGGATTTTCTTACTTTCTTACTTGTAGTATATCCAAATTAAAAACTTTGTCAAGGGATATGTTATCATTTTTTTGAGAAAACATTTGACACATTGTTTTATAATATGTTAGAATTTGAATAGTGGAAGGACCTAATCCAATATGGCACGGCTACCTTGAATTAATAACAATTAAAACGACGGTTTTATTCTTGTTTTAGTTCTAAAGAGTTCTTACGACGGTAAGAGTTTGCGAAAGCAAAAATCCACAGACATTTGAGGGTACACAGATATTGTGTACCCTTTATTTGTTTCTTTCTAGTTTTCGTTTTTCTCTTTTAGAAAGCTTACTTACGGCTTCATCAATCTTTTCTTCTTTTATGGTATGGGATGTAACTCTTATATTGCCATTTTTTTATTTAATCTTTTCACTTTAGTTTCACCTTCTTCTTTTACCTCTTCGTGTGTAATTATATTTTTTCCAAATACCGATTTTTTAGATAATCTAGGATATACTATAACTTCCACTTCATCCTCCTTTGGATTAGAGTTATGAGTATAAATTTTTAAAGCTGTTAAATCTTATGTAGTTCATTTATTGAAGTTGTGGATTTTTTATTGTCTTTATTAGTTATAAGTTTTTCATCTGTACTAGATACAATAGAACTCTTTTTTATCTTCTCATTATCTTTCTTTTTCATTTCTCCTCGTATGTTTCATTATACTTACTTAATGTTTATAAAATATAAACTGTTTAAATAATATAAACAAGAAATTTTAAGGATAGAGAATTTTTACTCTCTATCCTCTTTTTTTAACTTAAAAGTGGAATAACAAGCCACTTTTTACTCTTCATACTTCCTAAAAATATTTAAGAAATTAAATTTCTTTGCAGCTGCAAGCGTCCACTCAGATATTTTCTTGAATACGATGTGAAGTACATAATCAATCCCTCGTAAGGGATAACGGTACTGTCAAAAGTATGTACTTTTTAGTACCATTTTTCATTTTATATTTATATG
>JAMPGQ010000060.1 GCA_023663825.1 Anaeroplasma bactoclasticum | reverse complement strand
AAATTCCTAGTTATCCTTTCTCTTCTTTATGGGTGTTATTTTTTGACGTACACTTTGTTTCTAAATTTACTGAAAATATAAAAACGCCATATAATGGCGTCAAATTTACTGGCGACCCTAAATGGATTCGAACCATCGACTGATCACTTCGGAGGCGATTCCTCTATCCAACTGAGGTATAGGGTCATAGTTTAAAACAATCCTAATATATTAGATAAACAGCATTAATATATTTGAAAATGCACACTAAATTTATACTTCATTTCTGTAAAAATTATACTATCGAATTGAAGTTATTTCAAGTTTTTATAAAAGAAAAACAAAGATTAAAATAATAGTACCGATTAATGCACAAGAAAACATAAAAATTTTGCTAAGAAATTGGATTTTTCTTCTTTTATATGCATCTGTAAAGTAAGAATAATCATCGTAGAAAGATAATTTTTCTAAATACTCTAATGCTTTAGTTTTTTTTGAATAAAAAATTAAATCTTCCAAAAAATCTATACATTCATTTTCGTACTTTTTACTATCCTTATAGTCCATTTTTGAAAACAAATGAAGAGCCTCAACAAAATTCTTTTCTTCAAATTTTTCTTTTGCAAGCTGATATTGTTCTTCCATCATCCAACACACTCCATAATTCCTAATATTAGATAGCCTATCACTAATGAATAAGAAAAAAGAATAAGAGTCATTATGCCCACATTTTTTCTTAAATTCTTAAATTTCAATAAATAAACTAGTCCTACTCCTGCATTGAGACTCAATCCTGTAACTAAAGCACCAAAGGATAGTCCTCCTATTAAGAAAAGTTCACTCATAAGGACACTTGATGCACAATTTGGAATTAATCCTATTATTCCAGCCACAAGTGGTCCAAATGCCTTATTACTTTGAAGAAAGGATAGGATAGATTCTTCTCCTATGTTATATATAATTATTCCAAAAATCAAATTTACAACAAACACATAACAAAAAATTTTTAAGCAATGCAGAAACGGGTGAAGAAAATGCTTGTGAAATAATGTCTCCTCATGTTCATACGCACAACAGTCCAATTTAAGCTCATTACTATCTAATGAAATTACATTTTTCTTATGAATTCCATCCACAATACTTCCTAAAATAAATGCAAAAACAAATTTAATCAATAAAAGAGGAACGACATAGACTAACTTTTTATAGTCACTAAATAAAATAAATAATGCTTCATCGGAACAAGCAAAAAATATAGCAAGAAGGGTTCCCATACTGATTTGTTTTTTTTGATACATATCTGCTCCAATAACAGATATCCCACATTCTGGAATTAATCCACAGCCTGCCCCTATAAGAGGAGATATTTTTTTATGTTTATGAAAAAGAAGAGTAATTTTATTATGAATAAAAGAGAATATGAAATATATAACAAACGCTATACCAAAAACCTTAAGACTATCTAAAAATGCATCTAAACAAACATCAAGCATGTATCTTACACTCCTCACACAGTCCAAAAATCATTGTACTTTCTTGATCAATTAAAAAACCATGATGTTTTGAAAGATGTGAAACAAAGCTACTCGTTTGTTCACACTTTAAATGAATGATCCTTCCACAAATTTTACATACAAGATGGAGATGATTTTCACAATCCTGAGCGTACTGATATTCATAGGATTTTTTATTCAAATTGTAAGATTTTCGTATGACTTTATTTTCTTCAAACTGATGCAATTTACGATAGATCGTTGCCTTGTTAATTTCATCTTGGAATTTACAAATTAAGTCATAGGCAGTAAAGGCTTCTTCTTGATGATTTTTTAAAAAATCTAAAATCGCCTTTTGATGATTGGTTTGATACATATTCCACCTCTTTTGCGACTTAGTCGCAATTATTACTATTATACTTGTTTTTCTAATAAAATCAAGATGATAAGCATAAAATTTTTTGGTGATGCTCATGAAAAAATACTTAATTTTATATAATCTTGTTCTTTTTACTATCATCGGTATAGGACTTATTATGATTTATTCTGCATCTAGTATTTGGGCTGAATATAAAACAGGAAATCCTTACTACTATCTTTTAAGGCAAGGCCTCTTCTTTGGTGTTGGACTAGTAGGCTACGCTATAGCAACAAAAATACCTTATACTTTTTGGTTAAAATATGCGAATAAAATATTCTTTGGATGCTTACTTCTTTTAATATTAGTTCTAATTCCTGGAATTGGTATCGTTAGAGGTGGTGCTAGATCTTGGATAGGAATAGGGGATTTTTCCATTCAACCAGCAGAATTTATGAAGTTAGGACTCATTATCTTTACTGCTAAATTCTTATCTAAAAATAAAGGCATTCTTAAAAAAAATCGATATTTTTACTTATATATGCTTTTTGTAGGAGCGATTTTTGGTCTTATTCTTCTACAGCCTGATTTTGGTAGCGGTTTAATTATGGTGATAAGTATTGTAATGCTACTTTTTGTAGGAGAATTTCAACTCAAAAATATTGTCATAGGTTTAGTTGCAGCAGTTGGTGGATTAACTTTAATGATTTTGGCTGCACCATATAGATTAGAAAGAATCATATCCTTTTTAAATCCTTGGAATGATCCTTTAGGAAGTGGATTTCAAATCATTCAATCTCTTTATGCAATTTCTCCTGCTTCTTTATTTGGTTATGGACTCTTTAAATCTAAACAAAAATATTTCTATCTTCCCGAGCCTGGCAATGATTTTATTTTCGCAATTATCGTTGAGGAACTCGGAATCCTTGGTGGGATTTTTTTAATCTTTTTGTTTGGATATCTAATCTATTTAGGTTATAAGCTATCTAAGGCCTCAAAGGATAGCTTTGCAAGCTATTTGGTTTTTGGTTTTGCTTCTCTTCTTATGATTCAGGTTTTTATCAATATAGCGGTTGTAATTGGATTAATTCCTGTTACTGGTGTGACCTTACCTTTTGTTTCTTACGGAGGTTCTAGTTTAGTCATATCTATGTTTATGATGGGAATCAACTATAATGTTATGAAAACTTGTGATAAGGATTTATCGTTTGAATATAGTAATTATTTCAAGAAAAAAAGAAATAAATCTATTTACTCAAGGAGGTAAAAACCTCTAATTTAGTGATTATAAAAGCTATGCTATATTTCTATAGCTTAATTTCTACTCTGCTTGGGTTTGTTAGCCCTCTTGCAACATAAAGCCTAGATATTTAGATTAATGTAGCAGAAATAAAGCTGTTTAGGAAGAATAAAGTAATCCTTTTTTAAATTTACTAAAAAAGAAAAAAGGACATCAGTAAAATGAGTCCTTTATCTAAGTTTTATGAGTTTTTTTAATTTTATATTAAAAATTATACAATTTTTTAATTCATTTAATATAATCAAAAAGCATATACTTATTCCTAAAGAAAGCAAGTATGTACTACTACTAAATCGAAATAGAAATGTATCATATTCAATATTTGAAATAATTAGATACATCATCAAATGAAGAATAATACAAATTAGCAAGATAGAGATTATTGGTATGCTATATAATGTGGTTTTCATTTTTTTTCGAATTTCTAAATTTGTTTGGCCACATATCCTATAAAATCCAATCGTATTATAATATATGTAGGCATTTTTTTTAGATAAAACAACATACATAGAAAGGATCAAAACTAGCATAATCGTACAAATAGATATACCAAACTTAATTTTAGTAGAGTATGAATTACGCATCATTTGTTCCATTTGTTGATAATTATTTTCAAAGGGAACATCTAAACTTAATGTTTTCAAAGCATTGATGGAGTATACTTTCCCCTTCAAGAACATCCCCTCTTTATAAAGTTGATATACTTGATCTATATTTTTAGATTGATTAGGTAAATAATTTTCTAAAACCAAGTCATAATTTAATATAACAACAGGTTTTTGTAAATGAATAGTTTCTATAACATTATACTTTTCTTTAAAATCAGGATTTAAAGAGAGGAATGTATCTGAAATAATATATTCATTATATTTTTCAATTTTTTTAGATAGATGGTAATTAAAATCATAATCGATGGCACCTCTAATGGATGAGGAGAAAATACTAATTTCATTAAAGATAAAATAAGAATTTTCATCTAAATAAATTTTTTCAAATTCTTCCTTATTGAATTCATACTTATCTTCAGCACTTATCACATAATATTCAATAGGATAATTAAAATCCTCATAAACCTTTGGCTTAATTAAAATTGACAAAATAGCAATAAAAAATATTATAATTAAGGGTACTAAGAAATAAAACACATAACTCATTATGGAAAAAGAAAATCGTTTTCTTTTTTTAACACAAACCTCTTCTGCTATGGGTTCTTCTTGAACTTCATAAGTAAAATTATCTAAGCTTATATCACTATAAATTTCACGATTAGAAAGCTCAATCCAACGATCAGCAAATTTTTGTACAGAATCAATATCATGGGTAACCAAAATGACTAGTTTTTCTTTAGATATTTCTTTTAATATATTCCATATAAATTCACGATTTTTCTTATCTAAATTTTCTGTTGCTTCATCCAACACCATTATTCGACTCTGTTTTAATAAGCTTATTGCGATACATACTCTTTGAGCCTCTCCAGTTGATAACGTAGAAACCATTCGGTTCTTATATTTTTCATCTAATCGAACTTTTTTTAATACTATATTGATTTGATTTTCATCCTCAACATGATATAAATCTAAAATTTCTTTTAGGTTTTCATAAACTGTCTTTTCGTTTAACAAAATTTGTCTTTGCGACATATAGGCAACGCTTTTTAATAATGAATGAAGTCTATCAGTTTCATAAGAAACCACGTTTTTACCATCGACTACTACATAACCACTATCTGGAGATTCAATCCCTGATATTATATTAATTAGAGTAGTTTTACCACTTCCGCTTTCTCCTGTTATTCCTATTAGTCCATAGTCTGCAAAAATCAAATTAATATCACTAAGTATTTTTTTATTTTTAAATGATTTGGATACATTTCTTAATTCTAACATATTATCGCCTCAATTTTTTTCTTGGAAGAGATACTAAAATCACATCAATAGGAATGTGCAGTACTAAAGCAACTGCGGCTAAAATTAATCCAGTTTCAAGTGTTATCCATCGCAATGCATAATAAGTTACTACAGAAACACATTTTAGTTGGGACAAGCCATAATAAACTAAAGCATATAACAAAATACTTATACATACCATTACTGAACTAGTTATCACTTTTGAAATTACCAATTTTTTCTTTTGATAACCACATTTACTATAAAATAAATCTCTAATATAATTAATTTTCCAATTCAAAATTCCAATAATAAAATAAAATACTAAAATTAAAAGAATAGCTACTATATTACAAATGATTTGAATTTTATAATTGTATTGAAAGTAAAACATTGAATACGCAATACCCTCACTATTTAAGTAGGATATAAATTTTTGACACTCCTTAAATGTATTAAAATAAAATCTAGTACAATCAATAGCTTTTTCATCAGTAAATTTTTGGAAAGTTTTCTCATTCATAGAAAGCTGATGCTCTGTAGAAGGGATACATTTTAAAGTTAAAGTATATTGCTTAAATGATTCTTTATAGTAAATCTCTAATTCCTTAGAAATAGGTGCCACTTTAGTAGCTATAACATCATCTGGTAATGAATTATCAATAAAGCAATTCATGAAATCAGCTTTGTCTTCAGTAGAAAAAATTGTATTTTTCCCTTCTGATATAGAAAAAAAGAAATATTTATTTTGAATAGGGTGAGTAGAAAGATATGTTTCAAAATCTTTTGGTGATGCATAATAATTTGTAGAAAACCAATCCATAGTATCATGTGGTGACTTTATAATTCCGACAACTTTATATTCACCATAATATTGTCCGATAAGAGAATCAAAATACTTTTGTTCAGTAACATATTTTGTTTCACCAACCATTATTACTATCTCTTTCTCACTTTGATATAATCTACCAGACAAAATATCATTTGAGTTTAGAGGAGCAATTTTCAAACTATACGTTCCATTTAAATCCTTATCTGGAAGCATCTCGTAAGAATTTACTGAAATATTTTCTATTGCACCAACAGGCTTAAAAATTTTTTTCAACTCTTCTATTTCATTACTATATATGGGGTGAGAAAAAGAAGAGTGAACCTCTACATTATATTTTGTACTATCTCCACATATACCATCATGATTTTGATCACTTCCATCATAATATACTCTATTATATAATCCAGTGATTGCTTCATTATTAGCACTTGTCACAAAACTTCCTATAGCTAAAAAACAGGAGCATAAAAAGAATAAAAGTAGATAGGAAAGAATAGTTAAAAGATGCTCTTTAAATCCAACTAAAAAATTAAATTTTAATAATGTTAGTGTCTTAGTATGATTTACTGTTGAAACATTAGCTTGAACATCCTCTTTTACATTTACTACATTTTGATTTACAATGCTACCTTTTTGCATATGTAGGTATACATCGCCTATCGCATTTGTTTCTTCTAGCTTATGAGTAATATAGATGATTGTTTTATTTTTTGTTTCTTTTAATAAACTGATAATGATTTCGGAATTATTTTTATCCAAGCTATGCGTTGCCTCATCTAGCACAATAATTGGCTTGGCAGACAAAAGCGTACATCCAACTGCTACCCTTTGAGCTTCGCCACCACTTAAATCAACAATTTTTTGTGTCTTTAAATTTGTTAATTTCAGTGAAGAACATATTGCATCTATTTTTTGTTCTACTTCATCTAAAGGATATAAGTGGTAACATTTTGCATAAAGGGTTTGATAAACTGTAAAATTGCCAATTAAAGGTTCATCTGCTTCTAAATATTCAACATAACTTTTTAAATTACGTGTTATATCCTCATTATCAAATTTTATTGCTCCTTGATCCATAGAAATGATTCCTGATAAGATCTTAGCAAAGGTGGATTTTCCAGAACCACTTTCTCCTGTAATCACTACAAAACTTGAGTTTTGAACCTCTAAATCTATCCTTAATTCAAATATATCATCGCTATTTTCATATTTTTTATATAAATTTTCAATTTGAAGCATACTAAATTATCCCCTTCTATTTAGATTTTCTAGGATTACCTATTTAAGCTTATATATTAATAAGTAAGCCACAACAAAACTATGTGGCTTACTTAATTGATTGTAAATCAATGGATTAAAGGTTTCTCACTTGCAATGTAGCAACAATAATAGAATTCTTCCCATTCCAATGATAAGGATTATAGACCATTATTCTATATTGGTGATAGGCCTGTATTGCATAACTACTAGATGAATTAGTGGAAACAGAAAAAACTTTACTAGTATCTGCGCCATTTGGGGTAATATAATTTGTTTTATCTTTACCACAATACATCAAATAAATATTAAAATCCAATTCATCATTCACAAATATATCAGAGCCTGATACACCTAGTGCTGGTGTCCATTTTCCATTAATTAATTCCTGTAAAACAATATAAGAAGAATCCCCTTTTATAGTCTTAATGTGAACTTGAACATAGTCATAATTTGTAGTACAAGAAAACGGCTCACAATAATAGGCTGTATGATCTGCAACATTTATTATTCCATTTTCTCCCAATTCTATGGTCGTTGCACTAGTAGGATAAATTAGATTTGGAGTTACTAAAGTAGATGGATAGCTAGCAGCATTGCTTTTTATCCCTAAAAATAAAAACAACCCTACTATAAAAATCACTAGTAAAGTTCTAATTTTCTTCATATTCTTTACCTCCTTCTTTACTTCAAGATAAATTATAGCATGACTTATACTCGAATACAAGAATTTGATTTACAAAAATTGGCAAAGTTTTTCATTTTTTACAAAATGAATCCAAAAGAAAATCTACACTTTTATTGATAATTCAATTTATTTTGGCTATAATATATCACCGAATTTTAAAGTTTTTTAGGTGAAAATAATATACTTTTTTCTCACCTAAAAACAACACATCAATAAAGCCTATTTTGATTTTTAAGTAGTATAAATAACAATTTAGTCAATAAGCATTTTTTCATCTATTGGTTCTTTATTCTGTAAATCTAAAAAACATTCCTTTAAAGGATCATCTGTTTTAGACAATGCTCTTACAAAGGTTTCAGCTATCATAAGTGCACCTTCCATAACTAAATGTGAATGGTCATCCTTTGCTTCAGGATGAGCACTATAAACACCTGCCGGAAAAATCATATGAAACTTTTTAGATTCTTCTTCACCAAGTTTGGTATATAAGTCTATAGTAAGATTATTCAAGTCAATACAGGTATATCCATTCTTTTTTGTAAAATCTAGCATTGCTGCAGGATACTCGCCATGAGAATTGATGCATTTACCATTTTCAAACTTATGTCTTGTAATAGAGGTTGCATAAACAATATGCGCTCCCTTAGCTTCTGTTTTTTCTGCAAAATATTTCAAATTATCTTGGTAGGCTCCATAAGGTTCTGTATAACGTGATGGATCATTACTTTTTTCATCATTATGTCCAAACTGGCAAATCACAAAATCACCACGTTGCAATTTATTCAAAATCACATCAAATCTTCCTTCATCGATAAAGCTTTTTGTACTTCTCCCATTTTCTGCATGATCCTCAATTAAGCAATCGTTTTTTGCAAAAAGATGTAAAACCTGTCCCCATCCTACCTGTGGATAAGAAAAGATGTTATTATACTTCATCGTTGAATCTCCCATCATAAATATCTTCATATGTATTAATCCTTTCTTTTAAAAATAAAAGGGCTAAAAAGCCCTTTTTCTTACTTATATTTCTTACGAGCCTCTTGACGCTTTTGTTTACGAACATCACTAGGTTTTAGATAATATTGACGTTTTTTCGCCTCTTGAAGGTTACCAGATCTAGAAACATCTCTTTTAAATCTACGTAATGCATCTTCGATGCTTTCTTTTTCACGTACAACAGTTTTTGGCATAACTAAGCCTCCTTCCAAGGACGAATTCCTATACTATTATACATAAACTAAAAACAAATGTAAAGATTTTTTTATAAAAAATAATAGTTTTTGTGAAAAAATCACGAAAATTAAAAATTATATGTAGAAAGTAATACTTTTTAATTCTTAACCTAATGTATTATCCTTCAAAAACTATTGAAGCATATAATTTATTTGAAAGCATTTTTTCAATTTTTACTTTTATATTTTTTTTAAGGTAGGCTTCATTTTTCTTTAAATAAACTTGAAGATAGTTACTAGAATGTCCTACCATATATTGTTCATCTATAATTTGTTCTATAATTACTTCTACAGTTTTTCCAATAAACTTATTAGCATAATTTAACTCTAATTCATAAGATAAAGCTAGAAGCTTTCCAGTACGATTCTTTTTGATAGAATCTTGAATTTGAGGAAAATTGCAGGCTTTTGTTCCTTTACGCATAGAGTATGGGAAAACATGAAGCTTACTGAAATTTACCCTTTTGATAAATTCAATTGAAGTTATAAATTCCTCTTCTGTTTCATATGGAAACCCCACAATCACATCTGTAGTAATAGAGATGTCAGGACGAACATTTCTTATTTTTTCTATTTTCTCTAAAAAGAAAGCTGTGTTATACTTACGTTCCATTTTTTCTAAAACAGCATCACTGCCTGATTGTAACGGCAGATGAAGGTGGTTGGCAAGTACCTTAGAATTTCTCATTAATTCTATAAATGCATCATCAACTTCGTTAATCTCTATGGAAGATAATCTTAGACGTTCTAATTTTGGAATCTCCTTTAATATTCTTTCTATAAGTGCTGAAAGATGAACGCCATGATCATCATATCTACCTGTATGAATTCCTGCAAGAACAACCTCTAAATAGCCTTCATTTACAATTCGTTTAATCTCATTTATAACCTCATCAGCAGGTTTAGAGCGAACAGGCCCCCTTGCATAAGGGATAATACAATACGTACAAAAATTTTCACAACCATCTTCAATTTTAACAAAAGCACGCGTATGGTCATATGTTGTAACCTCTAGTGGCTCATACTCTTTATGATTTAAAATATCAAGAAGCTCGATTTTCTTTTCAAGAGAATGATCTAATAATTTTTCTTCTAACATAGGAATAACATCAAGCTTATTGCCATTACCAACAATTATGTCTACACCTTCAATTTCTAAAGCTTCTTTATTTGTTTGGCTATAACAACCCATTACGCATAAAACTGCAGTTGGATTTAGTTTAGCAAGACGATGAATCATTCTTCTACTTTTAGCATCTGCCATATTGGTAACAGAACAAGTATTTACAATAAAGGCATCACAAAATGAAGTAGGCTCTCCTACTTCATATCCTTTTTTGATTAACTCATTTTTTAATGCATTAGACTCATAAATGTTTACCTTACAGCCTAATGTAACAAAGCCTATTTTTTTCATGATTTCAATTCCCACTCATAGCTCATTGCTGATAAAATATAATTAATCACTGTTTCTGTTCTTAAAATTCTTGGACCTAAGCCTACTTTAATAAATCCTTGGCTTTCAAGAAAGCTCACCTCTTCAGGAGTAACTCCACCTTCAGGACCTACCACAACTGCAATTCTATCCTTAGGTGTTGCAGAGGAAATAGCTTTTTTAAAAGCACTCTTTTCTCCTTCTTTGGCACTTTCTTCATAACAAACCAACTTTATTGTATAGCTAGAAAAATCCATATCCTTTAGTTTTTGGATATCTCTTACTAAAGGGACTATATTTCTAAAGGATTGTTCAGCAGCCTCTTTGGCTATCTTATTCAATCTCTCTAGCTTATTATCTTTTTTATTAGAATCTAATTTAAAAATAGAACGTGCCATCAAGGTTGGGTGTATTTCTGATATTCCAAGCTGAGTTCCATATTTAATAATGGACTCTAATTTATCTCCCTTAGGATACCCCTGAAATAAAGAAACGAAAACTGGCAACTCAAAATTGCCAGCCACCTCTTCAACAACTCTAAATTTAACGTCTTTATTCCCAATTTCAGTAATTTCAGCTAAATATGAAGAATGGTTCACCCCAATTAAAAACTGATCATGAACTTTTCCTCTTAGTACATGTATGATTTGATAAGAAGCTTCTTTTGATAAGCAATTAGACCTTTGCTCCTCTACGGAAATAAAAAACTTCTGCATATTATTGGGCCTTAAATTTACGATATTGGATAAGCAACATAGGTAAGATAGCTGTAAATAAACCAAGTGGTCCCCATAATGCACCACAAAGAATTAAAACATTTTCTAAGGATTGCTCAATCAAATAATAAATAGTCATTCCTAAAGTTACAGCTAAATATATAAAATATAACACAATTGCAGCATAATATAATACATCAATAAACCTACTTTTTTCATGAACTGCTGCTTGCTTTACAAGGGCATAAGCTTCTTCATCTAGATATTCAAGATAAATGCAATCATAAGCATAAGGAGTTAAATCCTTGCGTTCATTATAATCATTTTTATTATTTTCAAGTAAAGGACATACCATAACTAATTCAAGTGTCTCATTATTTTGGTATAAATCATAAAGTCCTTTGTATTTTTTATCATAAGTGATCTTAGTATAAAGAGAAAAATCAAAGTTTTCTTCTTCCTTTTGTTCAAATAAGCCTAGCTTAATCTCAGTTATAGCTTTTAAAGTTTCTTTTCTTTTCGTATCCTCAAATAATAATTTTTCGTATTCCTTCATATCTTTATCCTCCATACATATATATCAAATTATATCAAGTTTCGTAAGGATTATCAAGATTCAAGTCAAAAGAACAAAAGAAATAAATAAAATTTATTCCTCTAGAGGTAAAAACCTCTAATTTAGTGATTATAAAAGCTATGCTATATTTCTATAGCTTAACTTCTACTCTACTAGGGTTTGTTAGCCCTCTTGCACATAAAGCCTAGATATTTAGACTTATTTGTGATACTTTTGTATTTTCTTATCA
>JAMPGQ010000005.1 GCA_023663825.1 Anaeroplasma bactoclasticum | reverse complement strand
TAGATTTATCATTATAGATGATACCATCTATTTATGTGGTTCTTCTATTAAGGATATTGGTAAGAAAAGATTTGTTTTAACTAAACTAGAAACAATTAGAAAGGATGAACTATTAAATAAGATTTAAGTTTTTTTAATAGAATATCCAAACTTTCCTAGATTCTTTCCTAACGTATAATACTTGCCATGTGAATAAGTAATTGGATTTGATAACTCTAAATTAAATCGATTATTCTGATCTAAATAGGAATCTTCCACTGTGACACCTAATACTTCTGCAAGAAACATATCATGAGAGCCTAATGGTATAATCTCTTTAATTCTACATTCTATGTTTACAGGGGATTCCTTAATACTAGGAGCTTTTACATATTTAGATTCCATAGGAGTTAAATTGGTTGCTTCAAACTTATTGACATCTTTTCCCGAGGTCACCCCACAATAATCTGTCGCATAAACTAAATCTTCTGTTGTCAAATTAATAACAAACTCTTTTGTTTCTTTTAGAATAGAATAAGAATATCGTTCTGGTCTTACAGAGATATAGACCATCGGTGGATTCGTACAACAGGTGCCTGTCCAAGCAACTGTTATAATATTATTTTTTCCATTTTTATCTTGCAAACTCACAAGAACTGCTGGCAAGGGATAAAGCATATTCCCAGCTTTCCAATTTTGTTTTGACATAACTATACCTTCTTTTCTTATATGATTTTATAAATGTATCATAGAAATACATTTATAAAATCATGAATAATACCAATAGCTCCTGATTATGATAAACTAAAATATTCTGATTTTTTTCATTTATTTTTATCATATCTGGCATTCATTACTTATACTGTTCTTTGATTTCTTCTATTTCAAATAGTCTTGTAATAGCTGTATCTAATTTTATTTCTATATCTTTCTTTGCATTTTCTTTTTCCATAAGCTTTACATAATCTGTAGTGAGTGTTTCCATAGCTAAGGAGATTTCCTTTAACTTATTTTCATATAGTTTAATATCTTCTTCAAGCTTCAATTGTTCATTTCTTAGTTTGGCAGGAAACTTATTTTCTTTTGGCTTAACACCTTTAGAAATAGATGTTGTATTCTTTTGGCTTTGTAGTTGTTCTAAAAATTCACTGAAAGACAACAAATAAGGATGGATTGTTTTATTTTCATACACAAGAAGTAGATTACATATTTTATCTAGAAAATATCTGTCATGACTCACAACGAGTACTGGTCCCTTAAAGGATTCAATGTAATCTTCCAATATCTCTATTGTATAAATATCTAAATCATTTGTTGGTTCATCTAAAAGTAAAACATTAGGATTCTTCATCAACACCCTTACAAGCTGTAGTCTTCTTTTTTCTCCACCAGATAACATCTTCACTTTAGAATACTGTAATGTTGAATCAAATAAGAAACGTTCTAACAGTTCACTTGCAGTAATATTTCCATCTAGCGTTTCAATTAAAGATTGTTCTTCTTTTATGTAGTCAATAACACGCATATTAAGATCTATCCAATCTGCATTTTGAGAAAAATAACCAATCTTTAAAGTCTCTCCTAAAGTAAGCTCTCCATCATCTAATTTTTCTTCCCGCATTAATATTTTAAATAGAGTTGTTTTTCCAGCACCATTGTCGCCAACAATACCAATAACATCATTTCTTTTTAAAGAAAAAGATACATTAGAAAATAGTTCAAGATTGCCATATGCTTTGGCACCATTTTTCATTTCTATAATCGTTTTTCCTAAATAGGACTCCTTAGAAGAAAACGCCATTTCCTTTGTTTCATGAAAGGAAATCTCTCTCATCTTTTCAAAGCGTTCAATACGACTCTTACTTTTCGTCCTTCTAGCTTCAACACCTCTATGCATCCATTCGGCTTCTTTTTTCAAAATACTTTTAAGCTTTTGTTGTTCCTTTTTCTCATTTTCTAAACGCTCTGCCTTTAAGTCTAAAAATAAATCATAATTGGCATCATATAAATATACCTTCCCATAATCTAGCTCTAGCATCTTATTACAAGCTCTTTGTAAAAAATATCTGTCATGTGTTACCATTAATAGACCTTTTTTAAACTTCATTAAGTATTTTTCAAGCCATAAAATCATCTCATTATCTAGATGATTGGTTGGCTCATCTAAAATTAAAAAATCACAATAGGTAACTAATACCTTAGCTAATGCTAATCTTTTCTTTTGTCCACCAGAAAAATGTGTAGCAGTCATATTATAATCCGTAAAGCCTAATTTAGATAAAATGGATTTAGCTTCATAATCAGCAATAGGATGCTCCTTCGTGCTGTCTTTCATAACGATATCTATTAGAGAAACTCCCTCTTCGAAGATAGGATCCTGAGGTAGATAATTTACGAGCATTCCTCCAGATTTAATAATCGTTCCCGAAATAGGTTTTTCCATTCCTAATATCAGTTTTAATAAAGTTGTCTTACCAGTACCATTAACACCTATAATGCCGACCTTATCCTGATCCGTAACAGAGAAGCTTGCATGATCTAATAGCATTTTATCTATGTATTTAAATGTAACGTTATCAAAAGTTATAACCATCCTCTACTCCTCCAGTTTTCTTTCCATTACCACTATAGAATAAGCATCTCCTTTTATTACTAAGTGAGTAGGTTTAAATTGATTTTTCAACCAAAAGCTTTCACTTTCTTTATTTCCTGATACATATCCTAAACGTACATATTTATAATTTGACATAAAGTATTCTAAAACCTCATTAATAATACTAGTGCCAATTCCTTTCCTCTGATAGTTTTTATTCATCATAAAAAAACCAATAAAAACCGTTTGATTATTAGGATACTCTAATATCAAATCTATAACCGCAAGTAATTCTTCTTTCTCATAAAACCCAACATAAAATTTATCTTCCAAAGTTTTACTTGGAGGTAGATTTTTCAAATCATTTTTAATACTTTCTAATGTTACCATCGGTGGACAGTGCTTGTAATAAAGGGGGTTTTCTATGCATAACTCTAAAACCTCTAAAATATTTTCTTCTGTTATTCTTCTTACTTGATATTTTTTTGATATGCAAGAAATATCCATTTTACCCCTCCTTACAAGTTCTATCTGTTAAAAAGTATATCATAAAATTGCAACTTTTTGGCAATAAAATTCTCCAATTATGGTATAATGATACTATATAGAGAGGAAAGATAGCTATGATATCCTTAAATAATAGAATACTTAAGGTAGAAACCTCAAAGATAAGACAATTTAATGATTATGCTAAATCTGTAGGCGCCGATGTGATTTTAACATTAGGGGAGCCTGATTTTAATACACCTGAAGAAATCTCAAACGAAGCCATAAAAGCTTTAAAGGAGCATAAAACCAAATATGGTCCGACTCCTGGTTTTTTAGATTTAAGAAAAAAGATTTGTGAATATGAAAAAAGAATGAATGATTTTGAATGTATGCCTGAAGAAATCCTTATAACTCATGGTTCTACAGAGGGTCTAACAAGTGCTCTTTTTACTATGCTAAATCCTGAAGATGAGGTCATTGTTCCTAATCCTGCTTACCCAATGTACAGACAGATGGTTGAATTTATGGGTGGTAAGCTTGTAACTATTGATACAACAGATACCGATTTTCAGATTACAACGGAACAAATCCATAAAACTATAACCCCTAAAACTAAAGCGATTATTCTAACCTCTCCAAATAATCCTACTGGTTCTGTTTTTAATGATGAAACTTATGAGATAATTTATAAGGCAGTTAAAGATAAACCAATTTATATCATCTGTGATGATGTTTACAACCAGATCATATTTGAAAATCGTAAGCCAGGCTTTGTACGATATAAGGATATAAAGGATAAAATTATCGTTTGTCAGTCCTATTCTAAATCTTATGCAATGCCAGGCTGGAGATGTGGCTATATGATTGCGAATAAAGAATTTATCAAACATGCATCAAAGATTCATCAATATATGATTGTTGCGTTAAATACATTTATTCAGCCTGCAATGATAAAAGCATTAGACTATGATTCAAAGGATATGGTAAAAAGCTATAAAGAAAGACGTGACTATATTTATAAACGCCTAGTTGATATGGGATTAGAGGTTAAAAAGCCTGAAGGAGCATTTTATATCTTCCCTTCTATTAAAAAATTCCATATCTCTTCTACTGAGTTTTGTAAAAGATTTGCTTTAGAATATAAGGTGGCTATTATTCCTGGAGATTGTTTTGAGGCAGATAGTTACATAAGAATTAGTTATTGTGTAGATTTTAATACGATAAAAATTGCCTGTGATAGGCTAGAACAATTTATAAAAAAATTAGGAGGATTAGAAAATGAAGAGTAAGTATTTTACATTAGCAAATGGAGTGAAAATTCCTGCAGTAGGCTTTGGCACCTGGCAGGTAAAGGATGGACAAGAAGCCTATGATTCAGTAAGATGGGCATTAGAAGCAGGCTATCGTCACATTGACACTGCCTATGTCTATGGAAATGAAACAAGTGTTGCAAAAGCCATAAAGGATTCTAAAATTGATAGAAAAGATATCTTCATTACTACAAAATGTCCTGCAAGCATAAAAACTTACAATGAAGCATTAGAGCATTTCGCGCTTTCCTTAAAAAATTTAAATACGGACTACATAGACCTATATTTAATTCATGCTCCATGGCCTTGGAATGATGTCGGTGGGGATTATACAAAGGGAAATATAGAGGTATGGAAGGCTATCATTAGCTTATACCAACAAAAAAAGATAAGATCAATTGGTGTATCTAACTTCCAAATTAAGGATATTGAAGCTTTAATAGAGGCCACAAATGTAAAGCCTATGGTAAATCAAATCAGATATTTCATAGGAAATACCCAGGAATCTGTCACCTCTTATTGTCAAGAAAATCAAATTCTTATTGAAGCCTATTCCCCTTTTGCAACTGGAGAAATACTAAACAACGAGAAATTAAATATGCTTGCAAAAAAATACCATACAACAATAGCTAAAATATGCTTACGCTACTGTTATCAAAAAAATACACTTCCTCTGCCTAAATCTGTTCATAAGGAAAGAATCTATGAAAATTTAGATTTTAACTTTGAAATTGAAAAAGAGGATATGGATTATCTAGATTCATTAAAAGAAATAGGATCAGTGCGTCCGTTAAGAAGTTAAAGAAAATCCTATAAGAAATGAAGTGGGCTAAAAAGTAAACAAAATAAAAAAGAGTTTAAAACCCCAACATTGTTAGTAAATGATGTTGGGGTTTTGTGTTGATATTGTAGGTAAAAATATCTCCTAAGCTTTTTAATGATTTTCGAATATCTTTTTTAACTTTTCCAAACTATCGTACTTTGTTTGTTCAATTTGTAAAGGCACAAAAGTGATATATCCCTTACTTGCAAGATATACATCCGTGTCTGGATTTTTATCACAAACAAGTTTCCCATCAGCATTCAAATAATCTCCAGCTTCTGTTTTAGAAAAATTAGTCTTATATTTTTTGATTCCTTGCCTACAAAAACGATAGCCCTTAGATTCTTTAAAGCTTCCAATAGGGAAATTAATGTTGAGAACATAATCTGAAGAATAAAGCTGATCTTCAAAAATATAGGATAATACCACAGCTAATTCTTGATCTACGATTGAAAAGGAATTGAAATCAGTAGATAAAGCTACAGCTGGAACTTCTTCAATATTCGCTTCTCTAGCAGCAGCTACAGTCCCAGAATAAATAATATCTGTACCCAAATTCAATCCATTATTTATACCTGAAAATACAACATCAAAAGATAAATCTAATAAATTCATAGCAAGTCTAACACAATCTGCAGGGGTTCCACTCGTTTTATACCATTTTATTCCATCATAATCTCCTACAAAATCAAAGGTCAAAGAACCATGAAGAATAATGGAATGCCCTGCAGCGCTTCTTCCCATATCAGGTGCACACACAACTACATTTCCATATTTTTTTAGCGCAATAGCAAGCTTCTTTAATCCAATCGCAAAAATTCCATCATCATTAACTACTAAAATATTCATACTAGTACCTCTCATATCAATTAAGCCTTCAACTTCACTATTTAACATTTCCATCTACTCAAGTAGACTCTCTTTATTATATAACATAATATTATGATATGCTAGACTATATTTACTTATACAATTTAAAAAGTATATCAAAAGTATATCACTGCCATATAAGACAAAAATAAAAAAGTCCAAAATACCTTGAAATATCAACATATTTTAGACTTACTATATTTAAGTGGTGCCGAAAATAGGGATCGAACCTACGACCTACGCGTTACGAGTGCGTTGCTCTACCAACTGAGCTAATTCGGCATTTGAATGCACTGAAAATTATACAACAAAACCAATAATAAAGCAACAATAACTCTAATACTACTTTAAAAAAGTTAGTAAAAGTTAGTTGTAAAAGTAAATTCAGTCACTTTATCATAGGTAGTATTAAGTGTTTTTTTACCCAATAATATTTTACCATAGTTTTTTCTTCTTTTAAAGACTATATTAAAAAAGCTAAATTCCTTACTTGGGCAAATAGAGTGGAATTTAGCTTTATTTTTTAACTAACTTTTTTAAAATTGCTATTTATTTTATATATCTATATTCGCAATTAAAGCAATTGCCTCTATGAAGTTTCCAACCAGACTTCTTACTTGACTTGCAGATCCAGTTGAAAGCTCACAAACTAATAGGCCATCCTCAAATTTACAGCCAAATCGTTTCAAAATACAATCAACCTTTGCTTTGTATGAGGATAAAGTAATATATACTTCCTCTAAATACTCTAAAGTTGTACCACAATCTGTAAGCTTTACTCTGCCATCAGAAAGAGTTATGAAGCATATCTGAAGACAGTCTGAGGTAAATGGGTGAAAGGTAGGAAGAGCAATAATAAAACTATCCTTTTGCTCTGTGATCTTTACCATTTTGTAATATCCATCTTTAAATTCTTGATAATCCATTTTGTTTTCTCCTTAAAAAATAGCCACCAGGTTGGTGGCTAAATTTATTTAAAATCCAAAGAATTCCTTTGCGTTATTATAGCAAACATCTTCTACAATCTTACCAAGTGTATCTAACTCTTCTACTGGGTATTGTCCAGATTCAACTAAATTACCAAGCATTTGACATAACAAACGACGATAGTATTCATGACGAGGATATGCTAAGAAGCTTCTTGAATCTGTTAACATACCAACGGACTGAGCAACTAAGCCTACTTGCATTAAGGTTTCTAGATTTTGACGCATACCATCCTGTTGATCTAAAAACCACCAAGCAGTACCTACCTGAACACGGCCCTTAACGCCTTCTTTTTGGAAGCAACCAGAAAGAACAGTTAAAGCGTAATTGTCTCTTGGATTTAAGCAGTAAAGAATTGTCTTAGGTAACTCATCTGTTTCATCTAAAGCACCTAGTAAAGCAGATAGCTTAGCCATATAGTTTTGATCTTCAATTGCATCGAAGCCAGTATCTGGTCCAATCTTTTTAAGCATTGATTTTGAGTTGTTTCTTAAAGCACCAATATGATATTGTTGAACCCAACCATGCTTATGATATTCTTTGCCCAAGAAAACTAATATATAGCCCTTATACCAATCCTGTTCAAGCTCACTAATTTCTTTTTTAGCCATGCCTTTTTTAAATACTGCATTAGCCTCTTCATAAGTACAAGGGGCATAGTGAACAACATCAAGCGCATGGTCAGATAGACGAGACCCCATTTCATGGAAGAAATCAATTCTTTCAGCTAAGGCCTTCTCTAAATCCTTTAACTCTTTAATCTTATAGCCCACAACACCTGCAAGCTGATTTACCCAGTCAGCAAACCAAGATAATTCCACATTGATTGCCTTATCTGGACGGAAAGCAGGACGAACATGTACTTTAAGTGTGTCGTCTGCGTTCATCTTCTTATGCCACTCTAGACTATCTACAGGGTCATCTGTAGTGCAAACTGTATCTACTTTAAACTTATACATCATTTCTCTTGCTGTTAAGGTTTCAAGTTTTTTGTTTGCAGCATCCCAAATCTTTTTTGCATTCTTTTCACTTATAATATCTTCAATACCAAAGTATCTTCTCATCTCTAAATGAGACCAGTGATATAATGGATTTCCTACGAAATAAGGCATAGAGGTAACAAATTGCATGTATTTTTTGTAGTCATCATCTGGTCCTGAAATAGAATCCTCTTCATAGCCTCTTGCACGTAGGCTTCTCCACTTGTAATGATCTCCATAACGATCACCAGCACCAAGCCAAACCTCTGCTAAATTACGGAATTTTTTATCCTCGTAAATTTCCTTTGGTTGAAGGTGACAGTGATAGTCAATAATTGGCATATGCTCTGCATGCTCATGATAAAGCTTTTTTGCAGTTTCTGTAGTTAATAAGAAATCCTTATCCATAAATTCTTTCATTTTTCTTCCTCCTTATAATACAACACCGTCTTTGAAAATTGAAATTTCACGGAAGTTGTTTTGTTCATTCTTAGTTTGTTTTCTTCCAGAGGCAATATCACATAATAAATCAATGAAATCCTCTAAAAGCTCATCCATATCCTTTTTATCTACTAAATCTCCTGCATTAAAATCAATCCAGTTTGATTTTTTAGTAGCTAAAGCAGTGTTTGTTGCAATCTTAATGGTTGGAATAAATCCACCAAATGGAGTACCTC
Source organism: Anaeroplasma bactoclasticum (assembly GCA_023663825.1). Lineage (GTDB taxonomy): Bacteria > Bacillota_I > Bacilli_A > Acholeplasmatales > Anaeroplasmataceae > Pelethenecus > Pelethenecus bactoclasticus_A. The sequence continues at coordinate 48,611 of JAMPGQ010000005.1, read as the reverse complement.
TACCTGTAGTGAATAATACCATTTGACAACCACTACAGCCTAAAGTGGTTGTTGCAACTAAATCATTTCCGGGAGTACATAATAGGTTAAGACCTGTGGTTCTGATTCTTTCCCCCATCTTTAATACATCCTGAACTACGGCAGCGCCAGCCTTTTGAGTACAGCCTAAAGACTTATCCTCTAAAGTTGTAATACCACCCTTTTTATTACCTGGAGATGGATTATCATAAATTACCTGATTATGATTTTTAAAATAAATTTTAAAATCATTAATTAATTCAACAATCTTTTCAAATGTAGGTGCATCCTTAGCACGAGCCATTAAAAGCTTTTCAGCTCCAAACATTTCAGGTACTTCACCTAAAACTGTTGTAGCACCATTTAAAGATAAGAAATCAGAAAAACGTCCTAAAAGTGGGTTTGCAGTTATACCTGACATACCATCAGAACCACCACATTTTAGACCAATACGAAGTACAGATAAAGGCTTTGTAACACGCTTATCATTTTTCATTTGGTCATATAACTCTTTAAGAAGTTTAGTTCCTTCTTCGACCTCATCTTCTACTTCTTGAGCAATTAAGAATCTTGTTCTATTAACATCATATGCTCCTAGAGTTTCTTTGAAAGTTGAAACCAAGTTTTCCTCGCAGCCTAAGCCTAACACTAAAACACCGCCAGCATTTGGATGTTTAACCATATCCTGTAAAAGTGTTCTTGTTAATTCTAAGTCAGCCCCCATTTGGCTACAGCCAAAAGGATGCTGGAAGGTATAAACTCCATCAATACCTTCTGGTGAGTATTTTGCTTTAAAGTTTTCAATCATATCATTAGCCATGCCAGAAACACAGCCAACAGTCTGAATTACCCAAAGCTCATTACGAATACCATATTCTCCTGTAGAACGCTCATACACCTCAACCATACGATCAGATTTATAGCCTAAAACTTCAGGATATTTTGGTTCATAGGAATAAGTTATTACATCGTCTAAATTCGTAGCAACGTTATGTGTATGAACATGCTCACCCGGCTTTACATCAGCAGTTGTATGACCAATTGGAGAACCATATTTAATGACATTTTCACCCTTCTTGATTGGCTTTAAAGCTACTTTATGGGCTTGAGGAATATCCTCTAATAATAAAACACCCTCTACTGCTTCTCCCTTAGAAAATGGACGTAATACGACTGCCACATTATCTATCGGATTAATGATGATATAATCTTTCATAAATTATCTTCCTTTTTTAATTATTTTACCATTTTAGCTAATGCTTCACGCATAGAGCTTGATGTGATTTCATATAAAGAATCTGTAACAAAGTTTAATACACCATCATACTTCGTTAAATCAGTTTCCCAATGAGATTCTAGACTTAGTACATGCTTCGCTATTTTTTCACAAGCAGCCTTTGAACCATCAAATGAAGCCCATAACTCCTTAAACATATCTAATGCCCAAGCATCATCTGCAAGCTTAATATCCTCATCACCACGTTTTCCTCTATAGAATACCATTAATGCTGCTAAGCTAAATAATGCATGGTCAGGGAAATGCTTTAAATCCTCTAAATTTTGTAAAACTGTAGGTAATATTCTAGTTTTATATTTTGTAACAGAGTTTAAGGCAATACTCATTAGCTCATGACGAACAAATGGGTTACCATAACGCTCTAATACGCTATTTGCATAAGAATCCATTTGATCTCTTGGAATATTAATTGTAGGAACAACCTCATTAAAGATGAAGTCTAAAACAAATTTATTTAACTCTCTATCCTCAATGGTTTCACGCACTGTATCAATACCAGATAGATAAGAAACTGGTACTAAACAGGTATGAGAACCATTTAAAATCTTAACCTTTCTTTCCTTATAAGGCTTAATAGATTCAACAAACAATACATTTAAATCTGCTTGCTTTGTAGGAAGCTTCTTCTCTAAATCCTTAACTGTCTTACCATCGATTACCCATAAATGGAAAATCTCACCTACAACCATATTGTTATCAATATAGCCTAGCTGGCTCCATAATTCCTTATCTTCATTTCTAGGATATCCTGGAACAATACGGTCAACTAATGTGTTGTAGTAACGATTGGCATTCTCAACCCAGCTAATAAACTTTGCATCCATATGATTGTGGTTTGCTAGTTTAACTAAAGTTTCCTTTAAGGTATCTCCATTATGATCAATTAATTCACAAGGAATGATTTCTAAACCCTTAGAAGTATCTCCTTTAAAGTAGTCATAACGTGCCTTTAAGAAAGCAAGTAGCTTACCTGGAAAGCTATTTGGAGTCTTAGAAAAATCAGTATCATTTGGATCAAAGGTAATACCAGCCTCAGTCGTATTTGAAATAATATACTCTAAGTCTTTGCTCTTAGCATAATCTAAATATTTTTGATATTCTGTAAATGGATTAATAAAATCTTCTAAACAATCAATTACTTGATGAGTTTTAGTTGTTTGTCCATTGTTTATACCTTGAAGGTATAAAGTATATAAACCATCTGCCTCACTTAATTCCTTAACACGACCAAATGGCATAGGCTGAACAACGACAACTCCCGCATTGAAATTTGCTTTCTTGTTCATAGAATCTACAATCCAATCAATAAATGCTCTTAAGAAATTTCCCTCTCCAAATTGCATAATCTTTACTGGATGTTTCATTTTTTCTACAACTTTACTACTAATATTTTCCACTATTTTTTCCTCCATTTCACTTTATTTTTTTAAAAAAAGTGTCTATAATATATTTTAATTTTACCACGCTAAAACCAAATAGTCAACGAATAAGCAACTAAAAATGAAAGCCCTTTACTAAAAGAAAAAACAAAACTCTTAAAATGTCTAAATTTTGCTTACTTTTATAGTATATTCACAATTTTTAAATCTCATTAAAATTTTATAATAGGCAATACTTTTGGTAAACCTTGCATAGCTTTTTTTGTTTATTACATAAATATAACCAAGACCACCATTTAAAGATTCACCCGAAAAGATAATTCATTTGCAACATGGATAATATCACTAAACTCTATTCTTATAATCTTAGCCAAATCCATAGGGTTCAGCTTTACTTGATACCCTATTTTCCCTGCAGAAAAAATAATATTCTCTAAGCTTTGGACAGAATTATGAAGGATTGTAGTGAATTGTTTTTTCATTCCAATTGGACTACATCCACCACGAATATAGCCAGTTATTCCTAATAAATCCTTTACAGGAATCAGTTCAACTGATTTTTCTTTTACGGCTTTAGCTGCCTTTTTCAAATCTAATTCTTCGGCAACTGGAATCACAAAAACATAATAGTGTTTACTGTGTCCTATAGCTACTAAGGTTTTAAAGACTTCTTCTTTATTTTGACCAAGTATTTTTGCAACCTTTACTCCCTCCACACAAACACCTTTCTCGTGTGGATATTCGAAAGCTTCATATGGAATTTTCTTTTGATCTAAGATGCGCATTACATTTGTTTTTTCCATTATTTCTCCAAAAAACTTTCATAGAGTGTCTCAATCTCTATAAAATTCATCTTTCTATACATTTCAATAGGTGTATCATCAAATTCTGCTTCTAGATAAACCTCACATTTGTTCATCTTTTTCGCATACTCTATACATGCATCTATTAAATTAGAGGCAAACCCTTGATGACGATATTTTTCATCTACATATAATCCATAAATAAAGATACTATGATGATATTCTATAATCAAAACTGTACCAATAGTCTTTTCATTTATAACTACCGAATAAGTTTTAATTATGCCTTGTAAGATTTTATCATAGTTAAACTTTGCATATTTTTTTGCATAGTCAAAACCATATTCTCTATTGATTTTATATGTATAGTCCATAAAATCTTTAAGATAATTAAAGCTTACAGGATATGTTTTTTTCGCTAAGCTATGATAATGATATGCATTTACATGCATTAAAGCACAACTAGAAATATCAAAGCCAGCAAATAGCTTTTCATCTATCCAATTGGAAAGGAATAAAATATAAGTATCATATGTAAAATCTTTTATAGAATCAATTTTATAATCATAAAGGTCATAATAATTTAAACAATATCTTTCCTTAAAATCACTTGTATATTTTAAACCTTCTTTTTTAGAAAATAAAATGCCTTCTAAATTTGCTATATCTTTCTTTTCATCATAAAGTTTTTGCATAAAATAAGCATCTTCTTTATTCTTATAGTACTCTTTTTTAACTCGAATGGTTTTAAAGCCTAATTTTTCATATACATGAATAGCTTTTTTATTTGACTGGCGAACCTCTAAAGATACATTATTTAATCCTAAGGGAACTAGCTCATCTAAAAATGTAGCCAAAGCCCTTGTTCCATAGCCTTTAGACTGATATGGTTTGTCAATTACAAAATTCAAAATTTCTAAAGAAAAGCCATCAAATACAGAGGAAATAAAACCTAAGATTTTCAAATCTACCTCAAATACATAATGTCTAGCAAGAGGATTATTTAAATCACTTAAATAAAAGGATTCTTCTAAAGAGGATTCTAAATGGTTCTTTTCTAATTCGACAATTCGGCTAATGTCTTCTTTTACATATTTTCTAATCATGAAGATTGCGCTCCGCTTCTGTTTCTCTTAAATAATTAGGAACAAGAGTTCTAGGCTCAACTACCTCTTTAGCCCACTTGATTACCTTTAAAGGATTAACTTTATATTCATTTTCATTCACTTGAAAATCGTATTTGTTTTCTTCTAAAGATGCTTTTTCTACTAAAGCTTCAGGCACACTATAAGTATTTTTAATTGTATCTAAAATACAACCAAAACAATTTCCTCTTCTTGCATCAATACTAGCTAATACTATTCCATCTATTCCGCTTGCCATAAGCTTTAAAGTAGAGATTTCATATAATTTGATTTTGGATTCTAGAGTGGCAATCATTTTACCAACGGCAACACCCATACGTACTCCTGTATAAGAACCTGGTCCAATACCAACAATTACTCTATCTATATCTATTAAATCAATATTCCCTTTTGAACAAGCTTTTTCAACTTCAACTAAAATCACACTTGCATGATCATGCTTTCCAGGGATATAGGATTCATAAATGACTTCTTCTTCAAAGCATAAAGCTGTATATAAAACATTTGTTGCTGAATCTATAATTAAAGTTTTCATAGTTCTTTTAACACCTCTTCATAGCGACTCCCATTTGTCTTAAGCTCTATACTGCGTTCAAATTCACTTAATCTTTTAAAATTAATCTCTAAATACTCTTTAGGTAGTATTTCTTCTACCTGATAAGGCCATTCAATTACACATACACCATCGCCCTCAATGAATTCCTCTAAATCGAAATCATTATTTAATCCTTCTAGACGATATAAGTCTAGGTGATATAAAGGACATCTTCCTTGATATTCCTTAACGATAGTAAAGGTTGGCGAATTGATAATCTTAGTTACTCCAAGGCTAATTCCAATTCCCTTAGTTAATGTTGTTTTACCTGCAGATAAATCACCTGTTAATAAAATAACATCGCTAGGGTTCAATAAATTACCAATTTTCTTACCTAATTCAATTGTTTCTTCTGCAGAGTTTGTTTTATAATTTTTCAACATAAAATATCACCTTATATTAGTATACCACAAAATAAAGCAAAAGAAAAAGCCCAAAACTTGAGCAATTTCATTTTAAAAGGATAAAACTGTGTCTTCCTCTTTAGGCAATTTAGAAACCTTTTTTGCATGCAGCATTACAACTTCCTCTTCTGCAATATTAGAATACTCATGTGTTACAATACATTCTAAGAATATACAATCTCCAATAGCAACAAGCTCAGAAACATCTTTTACCTCATAGCCTAAAAATTGAATATCATTTTCACAACAGGTCATAACATTTCTTCCAACAACAATGGAATCTTCTAAAATGTCTCTTACAAAGGTTTTAAATTTGATTGTCTTTTCCATATATTTTTCATAATTATCAAAAACATCAATATACCATGTTGGATAATCACTATCCTCTAAAAGAATTGTATCCTTTGTAATATCATAAGGCAAATCCTCATCTAGCATAGAGGTTAATTGCCCATTCTTACCCTCAAAGCCAATTTGACATTCTTGATTTAACGCTCTGATTTGTCTTCTATAATTTCCAAGATCACTTAATCCATCACAACGATTAAATATAATTAATGAAGAAAGCTTTACAAGGTTATTGAAGACCTGACGCATATTGTTAAAATAAAGACCAAATGTAGAAGCATCAATTAAAGTAACCTGCTGATATACTGGCATATATTCTGGAAACTCTAGATTATCTACATTATAAAAACTATTGTATTCTAAAACAATTTGAACTGGTTTATATTTTTCATCTATAGAAAAGAAAAGATTTGCATTTAAATCTGCTTCCTTTTGAGTACGTACAATAGAGACTTCATATTCCTTTAACCAGGAATCCTCATACTCTACCTCTCCCTCTTCACAAACAACTAAAACTGTTGAGCCTGCTTGATAAGAAACGTTGTTCTCAATGATTTCTTTGATTAAAGTTGTCTTACCACTTTCAATCAATCCGTTCACTATAAAAATAGGTACCTCAACCATAATCTAACCTCTAAAATAAATCCTTAATTTGATGCTCATCAATCTTTGAACCAATGACACAAATCTTACCAATTGGACGAACACTACAAGCAATCACTTCAACTTCACCAGGAGTCAAGTTAAATTCATGCCAAGCTCCATTCAAATCAGAAACCACTCCTTTAGCACGAACAATTAATCCATATTCTCCTTCTGCCATTGCATTTAAAATTTCCTTTAAAACATCAATGTCATACTTCTTAGCCGTTTCAAAACCAACAGAACTAAATACTTCATCTGCGTGATGATGGTGGTGATGATGTCCACATTCACACTCTTCATCATCATGGTGGTGATGATGTCCACATTCACATTCTTCTTCATCATGGTGGTGATGATGCCCACATTCACATTCTTCTTCATCGTGGTGGTGATGATGCCCACATTCACATTCTTCTTCATCATGGTGGTGATGATGCCCACATTCACATTCTTCTTCATCGTGGTGGTGATGATGCCCACATTCACACTCTTCATCATCATGGTGGTGATGCTCATGCTCAAGACTTTCCATTAATTCATGTAAAAAGTTATCGTGAATACCTTCATATGCCTTACATAATTCCTCATCTGTTAAAGAAGCAATGGGCGTAGTAACCAACACTGCATCATGATTATATTCTCTAATAATTTCTAAGGCTTCCGTAACCTTTTCTTCTTTCGCTACATCGGTTCTTGATAAGATTACTGTATGAGCAGCTTTAATTTGATCCAAGAAAAATTCACCAAAATTCTTAGAATACATTTTTGCTTTAGAAACATCTACCATACAAACAAGTGCATTTAAATTCTGTTCTAAATGCGCATCTGCAACAGCCTCTATAATATCAGAAAGCTTACCTACTCCAGATGGTTCAATTAAAATACGATCTGGATGAAACCTATCAACCACTTCATTTAAAGATTTAGAAAAATCCCCAAATAGGCTACAACAGATACAGCCTTGAGATAGTTCTTTAATATCAATCTTAGAATCCGCTAAAAATAAAGAATCTACTGATACCTCACCAAATTCATTTTCAATTAATACAACCTTTTCGTTTTTTAATTTTGTTTTCAAAAGACGTTTAATAAAAGTGGTTTTACCAGCTCCTAAAAAACCTGAAATAATATCTATTTTCATAAATAAATCACTCCTTTGTCTTTAATATTATATACCATTTTTTCATTTTTTTAAATAATATCTTATTGTTTTAATTTTTTCATTCTTTTATCTTTTTTCAAGAAACGAATAGCCCCTCGAAGAATTTTACCATTTAAAATATCTACAATTCCTTCTAATTGATGATTCGTCTTTTTAACTCCCATTCCAATCATACGAATTGGACCTGTAAGAAAGGTATACTTGTTCATTTCATATTCTTCTTCAGTTTTACTTCTTTTCTTTAAAACTTTCAATCCAAAATAAACAAATAGCTTACCAATCCATTTTGTTTGAACATCAATCATAGGAGAATCTAAAGTAAATGGGTATTGAGGTGGATCAGTTGGATAGCTTGAGCCATATAAATCTCTAAAATCATCTAAAGTGATTTGATTATATTCTTTAAATTGTAAATATGAAGGATATTCTTCTTGGATTTTCTCTTGACTTAAAATATATTTTTCTGTTAATACTATATTACGGCTTGAATTTCCTATCTCAATATAATATGTTCCCCCACTAATCATAAACTCTTTGGATTTTAGAGAATAGAATTCAAAAAAATCATCACTAATTTCAAATTCAATTGTTTTTTCCTCTAAAGGAGATAGCTCAAGCTTTTGAAAAGCTTTTAATTGTCTTACTGGTCGTATTAGCATTGGATTTGCATCTCTTACATAAAGCTGAACAACTTCCTTGCCGCGATATGGACCTGTATTTTTTATTGTAACATAAGCTTTGGTTGCTTCAATTTTTAAGTTTGAATAAAGAAAGGTAGTATAAGAAAGACCATATCCAAAGGGAAATAAAGGCTCTATATTTACCTTGTCATAATAACGATATCCAACAAATAAAGATTCTTTGTAAATGCTTTGATTTATTGATTTACCATAATCAGAAACTCCAAAATCACTCAATTGTTTTATCCATGTTTCTGCTAAATGACCAGATGGATTTACTTTATTATATAAAATATCACATAATGCTTTAGCGGCTGCTTCACCACCTAAATAGGTCAAAATAAGGCCAGAGATTTGATCTATAAAAGGAAGTTCTACAACCGAACCAGTTGTCAAAATAACAATTACGTTTTTATGAAGCCTCGTAAGTCTTAATACAAGCTCAATGTCGTTTTTTTCTAATTTTAAATTGGATCTATCCTTTCCCTCTATTTCACTTTTCGATGAAAGTCCTACAAAACAAAGAAGCTTATCACACGTTGATATTTCCTCTGTCATTTTTTCAAAATAAACGTATGAGCTTGTATAATTTGTGATTGTATGAATAAAAGAATCCACCTCAATTGGAGATACTTTAGAACTTCCTGCCCCTTGAATTCGCATATCATAGTTTCCAAAAATACCAATTTTCTCATGCTTATGAAGAGGTAAAATTTGATCATTATTTTTAAGTAGAACGAAGCTTTCCGATGCAGCTTTTCTTGCAAGCTCGTGATGAGAAGAAATAAATTTTTTTTTGAAATCTGGTCGGTCTTGATAAAGCTTAAGCACATTTTCTACTCGTTTATTTAAGACTTCCAAAGACAACGTATTACTTTTGATTGCATCAATCACATCTATATAGCTTAGACTTGCAGGCATTTCTAAGTCTAATCCTGCTTTCAATGCCTCAATACGGTTAGAAACAGCACCCCAATCTGATATGATAGTTCCCGTAAAGCCATACTTTTTTCTCAATACGCTATCAAGAAGAAATTGATTTTGGCTAGCAAAAATGCCATTTAGCTTATTATAAGAACACATAATGGCTTTAGGTTGAGCTCTCTTAATAGCAATCTCGAAAGGCTTTAAATATATTTCAAACAAAGCTTTTTCATCAACAATAGAATCATTTATCATACGCCCATATTCTTGGTTATTACAAGCAAAGTGTTTAAGACAGGCTTTTACATTAAGACTTTGCACACCCTGAATAAAACCACTAGATAGAATTCCAGAAAGATAAGGATCTTCAGAATAATACTCAAAATTTCTTCCACAAAGAGGACTACGCTTAATATTAGCTGCAGGCCCTAAAAGTATATCCACCTGCTCATTTATACATTCTTCTGCAATAGCTTGTCCAACCACATACATAAGATTCTCATCAAAGCTACAAGCTAAACAAGATGAGGATGGAAAACAGGTTGCAGGTATGGCCTTTTTAAGTCCTACTTCTTTTCCACCATTCTCCTGCATTCTAAGACCATTTGGTCCATCTGTCATGCATACTTCTCTTTCATTTGGCAAGCAAGATGTATGCCAAAAATCTATACCTACCAAAAGCTTTGCTTTTTGTTCTAAAGATAGGCTATCCATTAATTTTTTCAAATCATTTGAATTCATTTCTTAAACTCCAATACTTATAAATCAAAAATAGACTTAAAAAAACAATGCTTATCCATGAGCAGTCATAATCCCAAAAATGATTTACAAAAATAATGATTGTTGCTACCAAGCTACTAAATAATACTGTATAGCCAATAGCTTTTAATAGACCAAGCCATATTTTATTTCCTATATAACGAATCGTAAAAGCGAAGAAATAAAATATCATAAAAAAGATTGCATTAATCGAAATTGACGAGATATAGTAGGGTGGAACAATATATATTGTTAAGCATAATGTAGTAATTGCTAAGATGGCTTGTAAAATAAAAATCACTTTCTTATGAATGTATGATAATAAGAGAAGTATGGTTATCGCAATTAAAACAAAGCCATACCGATGGTCTAAAGAAACATTGAAAAAATCTAAGCCTACTAAAAGACCAATACAAGAAAAAATCACCATAGAACCTATGTTAAATACAGGAAGAAGGATATGCTTTGGTTTAGGTTGAGTATCTTTTATTTGGTCATTTAAAACCTCTTCTTTTGGTAAAGCACCTCTATCTTGATTTAATAAAGGTGGGTCTATAGCTATCTCCTCTTTAACACTTTCTTCTACACTTTCATTTTCAAGGGGCTCATTTAAATGAAGTTCCTGATTTATTTCCTTTGAATACAATAAATATTGTTCAAAAGGAATTTCTTCAAACTGGTGGTATACTGCACCACCAACTGCATATTCTATATGCTCTTCCCAAGCTGTATCGTCTAAACAAATAAAGATGATTTCTTTTTGATATTTTCTGGCTGCAGTTAGCTGAAACAAAACCCAATCATCTAATAAACAATATTGGCTCAACAAACAAAAAACAAGCTTTGAATTTTGAATTTGACTATCAATCGTTTTTTTCCAATCAGCGCCTTGAGGTACCAATTGATCAAACCAAACAACGAGGCCCTTTTCTTTTAGGGTTTTATAATATTCTATTGCTCGTTTCCTATTATGTACTTTATAGGAAATAAATATATCATTCATATACCCCCCCTCCTTTGCTTAGATTATTCAACTGATTTTAAGGATTCCACCATTTTGATGTTTTTCACCTTTGGAATAAACAATAATAAAACTAAAATGACAAATACACTTGTTATTAAAAAAGCATATAAGAAATTAAAGCCTCCTATTGTGGTTTTAAAACACTGTCCAGGACTAGATATTTGATTTATTACAAACACATTTAACAAAGGTCCTAGACCAAAACCAAATAGAATTCCTAAAAAACTCATAATAATTATTTCTCGGTAAATATAGCCTAAAACCTCCTTTTTTTGATATCCTAAAACCTTTAAGGTTGCTATTTCCTTTAAGCGTTCATGAATATTAATATTGGTTAGATTATAGATAACGATAATTGCTAGAAGACCTGAGCAAAATATAATTAAAATAATAATCAAATCAATACCATTTGTTAAGGAAGAGTATAATTTTTTTGTTTGAGATAAATCCGAGATACTACTTACCCCTTCTAAATCATAGATTTTTTTTACGATAGAAGAGTACTCCTTTTTATCTTGAATTCCAAGCTTAAGAAATAAAGTATTTATTTTATCATCTGTTTTGGCAGTAATGATATAATTGCTAATATAATTTTCAAAAATATTATTCACTTTAAATGTTTGACTTGTCCCAGCAATTTCAATAGATATAGTACTTCCCTTTTTTAAATGAAATTGATTTGCAAGCTGTGAAGAAATGATAACCCCATCCGTAAAAGAACAATCTTGACCAATATTTATATACTCTTTTATTTCCTCATCGGCATAAATTATTTCAACTGCATAATCACGATTAGCAGTCACCTTTCCCTCTTCTTTATATAAATATATCGCTTGACTATCCTGTAAAAAATCAAAATTTACCTCGTTTTGAACTCCCAAACTAAAATCATAGGTAAGGATTTCTTCAAATTGAATTGTAGAAGCAGATGATAAGGAATCTCTTAAGCCAAAGCCAACAATCATTAAGCCACAACATCCACCAATACCTACTATCATCATGATTAAATTCCTTTTAAATCGAAAAATATTTCGCATAGAAGATTTGTATTTGAATTTTAGTTTCTTCCAAAGGAAGCCTATTCGTTCTAAAAGAATTCTTTTTCCAGCCTTCGGGGCCTTAGGCATAAGTAATGCATTAGGCTTTTCCATTAAGGCCTTTAAACAAACAGCAATCATAACAATAAAAACAGTTATACTCATTGAAATAGATGCTAAAAGCACACACCAAGCATGCCAACTAAACCTTCCTGTTGGCATAACAAATAATGAACTATAACAAGTATAAATAACTACAGGTATTCCATATACACCTAACAATAAACCAAGCAATGTGCCAATAAAACAAGCAAATAAAGCATAAATAAAATACTTATTTAAAATTCTCATATTGGAATATCCTAATGATTTTAATGTTCCGATAGAACCCCTATCCTCTTGAACCAACCTAGTTACAGAGGTTAAGGCAATTAAGGCAGCAATAAAAAAGAAAAACACAGGAAATGCGATAGCTACCTTATTAACCTTACGAGCATTTGCATCAAAAGAAACATAGCTTAGATTACTTTTTCTATCTAATATATACCACTTCACCTCAGTAAACTGTTCGTCAACAGCTTTCCTAATGGTTTCTTCTTGTGCTTCAACAATTGAATCCACAATAGCACTTGAAAGATTAGGATTAGCATCATAAATCTTTTTCCTTGCTTCTTCTTTTGCTTCGCTATATAATTTTTCTAATCTTTTATCCATATATAAATGGGAAAGATCCTCTAACTTTTGTTCTATTGGTTCTAAGAAATCAAAATATGCTTTTTTAAAGGAATGAAGCTCTTTAGCATCTGTAATGGTTAGCACTATATCTGTTATTGGGACTTTAAAATAGGCTTCATCTACATAAATAATAGAATCTAAATTTCCATCCCCAACCTGTGTAGTTTCCTGCATACGATAATAATATATGGGTGAATTACACACTCCAACAATCGTATAAGAAACATCGTCTACTTCAATTTGTTCATTTAATGGTCTTTTATCTAAGAATATGCCCATATTTTGGATTACACATTCCTTATCATTATTTGGAAGACGTCCTGCAATCAAAGTAAGCTGATTTATATTAGATTTAAAAGAATGCACAATTCGTCTAGCTGTTATATCAACTCCATCATACTTTGTTTTAAAATCGATAGATGAAAATCCTTCTATACCCTCAATTTCTTTCATATCCTCTTCTAAAAAGGATACATCCTCATCAGAAAATCCAATTGTACTTTTTATAAGAATATCATATGTATTAGTCTCATCATAATAGCGTTCCATAGAATCCTGTAAATCAGGTGTGGCTGAAAGAAGGCCAATCAAAAAACCAACACCTAAAGCCATAATCGCTACAATCGCAATCAGTCTAGTCAAATTCTTTTTAAAGTCTCTTAAGATAGTTTTTATAAATGTTTTCTTCATTCACATCACCACTCAATCTCTTCAATTGGCACAGGATGTTCATTATAGTACTCTTCTTCAACTTTACCATTTTTAACTCGAATGACATGGTCAGCCATTTTCGTTATTGCAGCATTATGGGTGATGACAATAACCGTTTTAGAAGTTTGTCTACATGTATCATGCAAAAGCTTTAAAATACTTTTTCCTGTTTGATAATCTAGTGCACCTGTTGGTTCATCGCATAATAAAAGTTTAGGATTTTTAGCAATTGCTCTTGCAATACTAACCCTTTGCTGTTCCCCACCAGAAAGCTGAGCAGGAAAATTACTTAAACGCTCCTCTAATCCAACAGATTTTAAAACCTCGACAGGATCTAAAGGATTTTTACATATCTCTACGGCAATTTCTATATTTTCTAATGCAGTCAAGTTTGGCATTAAATTATAAAATTGAAAAACAAAGCCTACATCATATCTTCTATAATTTGTAAGCTCTCTATCATTCATTTTACTAACCTCTGCTCCATCAACAAAAATATCGCCAGAGTCACAGCCCTCCATACCGCCTAATAAATTTAAAATTGTTGTTTTACCTGCTCCAGAAGGACCAACAATCACACAAAATTCTTTTGCTTTGATAGAAAAAGAAACTTCATTATTAGCAACGATTTCTTGACTTCCAGCGATATATTTTTTTGTTACGTTTTGAAATGTTACAAATTCCATTCTTGTATCCTCCTAATTTATAGTAGTTTTATCCATTTTAACATAAAATAATTAAATTTAGAATTGCTTTTTTTAAATTATTATAGAAATATAAAAAGAAAGAGGCATCACCTTTATAGTTGATGATTATAAAGAATTCGAAAAATGGCAGTCTAGGCTTTTTTGATTCCAACTAATAATTTTAAAAATGATAAATGAGTATAAAGATGTCATACACTATTTAGGTAACTAAATTGTATTATTCTATGGAAGTAATTCTTCCAAACTACACACGATTAGGTAAAACAAAAGGCCTTTTAGCCAATGAACTTCGTACATTATTCTAGCAAGGGTACATAACAATTACATTGACCTTAAAGCCTAATCTTTAAAGCATTGAATAAGTTTTTCATTTATTTTATGAACAACCTCTTGTTCATTTAACTTAGCAACATCAATACTATATACATTACTAAATCTTTTTGAAAGCTCTACTGTTTCTTCGTGGAGCTTTTGATTTTTATTTCTTGTATTTTTTATTTGAGATTTAATCTCTTGCAAGCTTTCTTTGTAATTCCTTGTTTTACATCTGTTTACTCTTCTATGAATATGTTCCTTTTCATCCGATATATATAAATTAATAAAAACAACATTTTCTGCAAGTTCCTTTAAAGGTTGACTTTTTTCAAAATAAACACTTGGAACAATTCCTGTTCCTTCAATAATTGTAGGAATTTTTCGAGCCTTTTGCCTTTTTACAATAGCTAAAATAAAATCAATTAATGTCCTAGCATGCTGTTTTAAAGAAGGATAATCCATCAATGCTGGAGAATCAAAAATTATATTATAATGCTTTGAAATCTCATCACTATACTTTTCTCCTTTAATTATTTCTTTCATAGCCTCAATAAAAACATCTAATTCTGTAACGCTTTGAAAATAGGAATTTGTCCTAATCAAATTATAGGCTGCTGAGGTTTTACCCACACAAGGAACTCCAGATAAGAATAAAATTAAATCATTTGAAAAAGTCATTATTTTTCCCCTTTAAACTTAGAATTTTATGACTCATTATAACATTATTTTAAGCGACTTACAATAAATCATTCTTATAACTATAAAACAAATGTTCTTTCATTAATTAAAAAAAGCAAATTTTTACTTTTAATAGTTGAACTTATTACTTAAATTTTAGTCAATTTTTTATCTTGCCAAACATAGATTTATATAGGTGATTTTTTTTGAAAAAACGATATTTATTCATATTTTTATTCATATGTATAGCCTTTGTTATTTTTACTACTAAAATATTAGCAGAGGAAAATCCTTTAGTTGTATACATAGATCCTGGTCATGGTGGTATAGATGGAGGAGCTACTGTAGGTAATATCAAAGAATCTGAACTGACTTTAGAAATATCAAAAAAGGTTAAAGAAGTATTTGAAAACAATTCTATACAGGTGGTTTTAACTAGAGATACATCAGACGATTTAAGTGATGGCGATTTTGTAAAAAGAGAGGATATGCTAAAACGTGTCAATAAAATCAATACTTCCTCTGCTTTTTTAGCTTTATCAATACATCTAAATAAATTTAGTATAGAAAAATATCGTGGAGCTCAAGTATTTTATAGTAAAACAAATTCAAACAATCAGCTTCTTGCAGAAATAATGCAGGCTAGCTTATGCAATTATTTAAAGAATACAGAAAGAAAAATAGTAAAGCGTGATAATATATTTTTATTAAACAAAGTGACTATTCCTTGTTGTATTATTGAATGTGGCTTTATGTCCAATAAGGAGGAGCTTCAGTTACTACAAACTGAGGAATATCAATATAAGTTAGCCTATGCCCTGCTTTATGGTGTTGAAGATTATTTAAAATTATATTAAAAAATACCCAATCCAAAGGATTGAGTATTCTTAATTTTAATATTCAGCTACAATACCGAATAGTATTAAACGGTCTGAAGAATCAGTACCAAGTACAAAAGATTGACCTGCATTTAATTCTAATTCACAGCAGTAAGCTACATTATTTGATTTATTGCCAACACTTGTTACAATGGTACCATCATACGTTAACTCACCAACTTTTGTAAAGGCAGAAGTTGCCGTACAAATATCGCCATTAGAAACAGTATAATAAATTTTAATTGTAATCTTTTGAGTAGCGGTAATTGTATAGGTACGTCCACTTCCTCCTGGAACGAACGCAGTGTTAAAGGTTAAGCCAGAATCATCATTTGCGGTTGCAGTCATTCCAAGTGTAGCAGCCTTAGTATCACCACTACCACCGGCAACAACAGTAAATGAAGTACCTGTATATTGATTATCTCTTAAACTTGTACCAGCAGGCTTACCGTCAGTACCAGTAGAAGCTGTATAGTTTGTTGTGTTAGCATTAAAGGTTTCTGTCTGCTTAACGATACCATCTACTATCTTAGCATAAATAATATTTTGGCAGTGCTCTACACCCACACCCTCTGTTAATATCATATTCTTGTAATCAACAGGAGTCGTACAAGCTTGATCCTGATAGAAGCCTAAGATGGTTTTTGGACCATTCATTATAGCCTCTAAATATGCTTTTACAGAATTAAGAGCCTTTTCAGTGACTACGCCACCAACCCAAGCAATAGACTTATTAGGAGTTCTATCTCCACCTATTATTCCTACATTGTCACCATTTTGGTCTTTAAATAAAATATAAGCATCTGCTTCTTTAGTAGGATTCCAAGGAAGGTCATAGGTTAAATTACGATTAAATGGAGTGAAGATAACATTTACATCAAGATATTTGCTAGCTGTACTAGAATCAGCATAAGTACAAGTATTTGTTAGGTTTTCACTAATTGCCCCAGCACCAGTATTATTATATTCTAATAAGAATGCTGGTTTAAGAGTATTAGAATTCATTTCACCATAACGATCATTCATATTCTTAGAACCACCAGCAGTTACTTCACCAAATGCTTCCTTAGAGATATGCTTATCTAAGTATGAGTTCATAACCATAATTCTCATATTACTATCCCAGCTACGTGCAATAGATACAGAGCCGTCAGCTGTCTTATCATCAGCGATAAACTGGGAATTAGTAAATACATATCCATATTCAATGCCGTCAGTTTCATCATTTTTGCTGAAGCCCTTTGTTGAAACAATATATCCACCATTGTTATAGTTGCTATTTTCAGCTGCTGTCTTACCAGCACCAATTTGACGAATAATACATTCATCAAATAAAGCAGTTGCATTATAACCGAAGATATAGTCTGTATGACCTTCAATTAAGCAGTTCTTATAATATTGACGACCAACCTGTGCGTATAGGGTATCCTGATAGCCTGTGAAGGTACAATCTGTAAAGGATGCTCTATCGCCTTGTACTAATAAAGCAACACCCTGTGTACCATTCGTTTTCTTTAAGATTTCTTGGTATAATTCACTTGTATTACAAGAATGCTTGAAGTTAACCTTAGAAGCCTTGAAATTTACTGCTTCAGGAGTAATTGTTACTGTTGCAGAACCATTTGTACTATGAGTGATTGTTTCACTTGGGTCAAGTAAACCATTGAAAGAATCGTATTCAATTGTAGCATAGCCAGCCCAAACATTTTGAACTTCCTCATTATCATAGCTCCAATCACCAGTATAGGTTCTTTCTGTATTTGTAGTAAGAATAACATTAGGTATATCAATAACTACCTTTTCGTTATAAACAGCACCCTCTTTTAAAACGATTGTCTTAACGCAAGTATCATAAGGCTCTAAAAGTCTGATGAACTGTAAAGCTTGATTAATAGTGTGGAAGTTGTATTCCTGTTCAAAGCTAAAGGAAACCACCTCTAAAGTAGGATCAACAGAAACTGTCATTGGTCTATCCTGTATTGTTGAATAATTTACAACTTCAATATCATATGATTTTGTAAACTCTTCAGCATAGGTAACTGTAACTGTCTTGCTACCAAGGGTATTGAAATCAACATTGCTAATAGTATATTCCTTAGCATCTAAGATAAACTCAATATATTCTGTAGTAGAACCAGGAGCTAAGCATCTAGCCTTTACAACTAAATTAGATGTATCAAGCTTTTCAGCATTTCTTTCGTATATAACCTGTAAAGGCTTTGCTAGACGTTTACTATCCATTACATAATCATATAATACGATTTCTTCAGTTTCACATACATTGATATTGAAGGTTTTAGTATATTTATGTGTACTATCTGCTTGATATTCAACAGTAATTGTCTTAACACCAGCAGTCGTAGTAAAATCAGTAGGAACAATAATAGATACCTTATCTAAATCTAATAAGTCCTCACGACCATTTTCATAGGATAAAGAAACGGTTAAGCCTGTTTTATCAAATGGTCTACCTAATAATACATTTGTTGCAAGAGCAGATGTATTTAAGGTAATATCTGAAACAGGACTCTGTGGAAGCTCCTCAGTAATAGAGAATGCATAGAAACGTACAGAACCATTAGATTCTATAGCATAAGTACCTGCTGGTAAATTTGTTATAGAAGTAGAAAATTCAGCATTATTTTTTAGGGTTCCACTATCATATACAACTTCTCCAGTCTTTTTGTTAATAAACTTGAAGTACCCATCATTAGAAGAACTCCATTTGCCATTGAAGGTCATTGCGTTGCTTGTGCCTGTACCACTCAATGTAACCTCTAGGGTTTTCTTTTGTGTATTGATAGCATTCTTTGAGCCAATTTCAAAACGAGCATTTGCTCCTAATAAGAATTTACCTTGGAATAGAGTATCAGCTGTCAAAGTAACATTTCCACTTGGATTTTCTTTAATTGCAGTAGCACCCTTAACAAAATCCCAAGTTGTAGTGATTGTATCATATGCAGTATTCCATTTTGCATATAAAGGCATATCACTATCAACCTCATTATCGAAGTTAAATGGTGTTTTCAATTCTACATCAGTATACCATCCAGCAAAGGTAAAGTAATCCTTATGTGGATCTGTTGGTTTTTCAAAAAACCAAGCTTCTCCAACCTTTACAGCAAGTAATTCCCCATCAGCTTCCCCATTATTATAAACTAAAGTTGCCTTTGGTCCATGTTCAACTGGAGTATAATGTGCAACTAATACTACATTAGCAGTAACTGGCTTTGTAAAGTCGAATAGATCTCCTGCTTCTGTGTACCAAGCATCAAAGGTATGATCATCCTTTACAGGGTCAGTAGGCTTGGTAAAGAACCACTTATCTTCTGTCTTAGCTGCTGTTAATTTTCCATCATCAGCGCCATTATCATACTTTAAGGTTGCCGTAAATGCAACTTCAATTTTTGTCCAATGAGCTTTTAAAGTTAATGGTTCAGTAACTGGATCATTAAAATTATATTCAGTAGAACCATTAAACCAACCATCAAAGGTATATCCCTCTTTTGTAGGATCTGTTGGCTTTGTAACCTTACCATTCTTCTCAATGCTTAAAGAGGCAACAGTACTACCTCCGTCTGAGTCAAAAGTAACTGTAAATTTTTTAGTCTTGACCTCTTCTGTCCACTTTGCATAAAGTGTAACAGCACCTGTTACAGTATCTGTATTAAAATTCCAAGAATTTTTACAGTCTGCCTCCTTATACCAACCACCAAATACATATCCATCTTTCGTAGGATCTGTTGGCTTTGTAATTTTGTTATTCTTTAAAACGCTTTGAGAGGTAACAGCACTACCCCCAGCAGAATCAAAAGTAACTGTATACTTCTCAGTTTCTTCTTGATGAGTATCTGTATTATCTTTACAGCTAGTTGTAGTAATCAACCCAGCAGTAGCAAATAATAACAAAAATGCAGTTAATAATTTTTTTACTTTCACTTTTTATTTCCTTCCTTTCGTAAACGCTTTCTTTACAATCTAAATTGTAGCACACTTACACAAACAAATCAAGATAAAATGAAACCCTGAGAGTGTAAAATACAGTTAAACTAAAAAAATTAAATATTTGTCTAAAGCCTAAAACTTCAAATTTAGTGACTATATATTTTTATAGTTTAACTTGTACTCTTCCCTAGTTTGTTATCCTCTTGCACATAAAGCCTATAGTATTTTAGACTTCTTCTAACCACTTCTAAACTTGATATGAATTCGTTACTTTATGAAGCATAAAAAGAGATTTTTTTAGAAATAAAAAGCCAACCCTTAAGTTGACTTATTATTCTTCTAATGGTTTTACTTCTTCTGGCTTAATTGCTGGTGTTGTAAGTCCTACAACATCATCTACTGGCAAACTGAAAGCAATTCCCTGTGCAGATGTATTTAATCCAACATTCTTATAAATTGCATGAAGGATATTATCCTTGATATCATTACTTGCCAAGATAAGAACAATTTCTTTTTCAGGCTGAATAGATATATTAAATAGCTTTTCTGCATCTTCTCTGGCAGTACCACGTGCATTTAACACTGTACCACCTCTAGCACCACATTCTCTTGCTGCTGACATAACACTATCAGAAAAACCAGCATCTACAATGCAAAATATTAATTCAAATTGTCCCATATTATTCACCTCTTACGCCTTCTATAGTATTGCTTAAAAATTGATAAACCATAACTCCAATCACAGATGAGATTGGAATAGTAAAGGCAATTCCTTTACCATTTTTCGTTTTAAAATATTTATCCTCATAATCTGCTAAAATTTTTTTTATGTTATCCTCTTGAACAATGCTGAAAATTACTGCTTTGCCTAACTGAGATAACCCTAAATATTGAAGCATTTCTGTTGGGGCAGTCCCTTTACCATAAATTACAGTTTGAAGATTAACATCATAGCCTTCTAAAGTGTCTAAATAGAAATCCGCTTTAGAACGCTCCACTATTGTCACTAAAATCTTTAGTTTCTTAGGAGCAGTTAATCCTTCTACCCTTTTAACAACAGAATTCTTTTTTTCTTTTCTTTTTACTGTTTTTGTTTCTGACATATTTCTCACCTACATAAAGCGAATGATTTGCTCATCATCAGCACTGATGATTTTCTTCATTCTTGTCTTTTCCTTCATCTGCTTTACAAATACAGCCTTAAAGCCTAACAATTGAATCGTTATAAGTGGTGTCATCGCAACCATTGCAACGATACCAAATGCATCATTTAAGACCTTAGTAGGACCATCATATAAAGAAATACATGCTCCTATGGCAAATGGCAATATAAAGCTTGATGTCAATGGTCCAGAAGCAACACCACCTGAGTCAAAGGCAATTGCTGTATACATCTTAGGGACAAAGAACGATAATCCCAAGGATATAAAATATCCAGGAATAATATAAAATAAAATAGAGAAATCAAATACCAATCGAATCATAGATAATCCAATGGAAATACCTACACCAATAGCTAAAGCAATAAGCATAGCTCTTTTAGAAACGCCACCATTGGTGATTTCTTCAACCTGTTTATTTAATACATGAACTGCAGGCTCTGCTAAAACGACTACAAAGCCTAAAACAAATCCAAATATAATTAAATATGCAGGATGAAACTCAGCAATACATTTTCCCATTTTAAATCCTATCGGTAAAAATCCTATATTCACTGCCGTCAAAAAGATGACCAAACCAACAAAGGTATATGCAATACCTATGGCAATCTGAATTAGTTTTTTCTTTGGTAGCTTAATAAAGATCAGTTCTATAATCATAAAGAATACTACAATTAAGCTTAACGCTATAATAACTTCCTTAGAAACATTTCCTAATATTGAAAAGAATTCACCCCAAAAATCAGGATTTACGACATAATTAGGATCTGCATAAGGAATATCTCCTTTCATTGTGGCTCCTAAAATAAGAATTGCTAAAATAGGCCCTACAGAACATAACGCAATTAAACCAAAACTATTTTCACTAGCATTTCTTCCCCCAATAGTTGCAGCAATACCAACACCAAGTGCCATAATAAATGGTACTGTGATTGGACCTGTTGTAACACCTCCAGAATCAAAGGCCAAGGATAAGAAATTACCATTGCCACTTAAAATAACTAACCCTACAAATGCAAACATCAGCATGTAGAAAAACATCAACATTAAGGACAAGTCTTTCTTAAAAATAATCTTCAAGATGGCAAGGACTAAAAACAAACCTACACCAACTCCAACAGACGCCATTAAAACTACTGAATTAATCACCTCTGAAACTTGACTTGCAAGAACAGACAAATCAGGTTCTGCAATCGTGATTAAAACTCCCATAACAAAACATACTAAGACAATAATTTTAATCTTTTTCGACTTCATCAAAGAAGCTCCAACCTGTTCCCCCATAGGCTGCATAGCCATGTCTGCTCCTAGGTTAAATAATCCAATACCTAATATTAATAAGATTGCTGATACGATAAAAACAATCAATTCATAATTTGTCAAACGAACTAAAGGAGTAAAATATAAAATCATAACTATAATGGTCACAGGTAGTACTGACATTAATGCTTCTTTAATTTTAATCCATAATAACTTCAACAACTTTAACAACTCCTTATCACAACTTATTATTTTAACAAATTGCTTGTTCAAATACAAGAATGCTTTGAACAAAAAAATAATTTTTAGTTTTAAATACTATAAATTTGTAGATTTTTCTAGCTTGACTTATACTCTATTAGTCCTTTCACACATATAAGGTTATATACTTAAAGCTTTTACTAGCTACAAATTACGAAATAAATTTATCTTTTTCTTTATATAAGCTGATAATAGGCTCTAACATAGTTAAGTCCGTATAATTTAAATTATGAAGTATTGCATCTAAAGCTAATGCATCTTCCTTTTTTAGCCCACTATCAAGTAGTTTAAAGGATAAATCATTTTCAATCGATTTTAAAGTGATTCTTTGAAATAAACTTAATCTTTTCTTATGAATTCCTCCAGGCAAATAAAATAGTCTCGCATAAAGCTGATTTTCAACCCGGACCATTCCAAGTCTTTCTTCAGTTACAGGGAGTATTCCTATAGCACATACAGAGTCGATATGATATTTAAGCATAGAATTATACTTCACAATTTTGTTTTCCTTTACCCAACTCATATAAATAATGCTTGCTCCTTTAGGCAAATATTTCTTCGCTTCCTTACATGTATAAAAAGGAAGATTTAATTCTTCTGATAATGCTTTTGCATAAATATAGGTATGCCCACACTTTGAAGTATAAACGATTGCTTCTACCATAGATTCTTCACACCTTTCTTTTTCTATTATACATTAAAATAAAGAAAAGAAAAATAAATTCGTGCAATTCTATTATAAATCAGTTATAATAAATTCAAGAAGGTGGTATGAAATGATTGAACATTTAAAACTATATTTACCTAAAAGTAAAAAAGAGGTTAAAATAGAAATCTCTTTGCCAAGATACTACGATAAAAATATTCAATTTGATTCTATATATTTTCTAGATGGTCAAAATGCATTTAAGGATTCACATGCAGCCTTTAATCGTGCAATTAGAGCTACTAAATATATGGGTTATATGTCTTATATAACCAATCGTAAAATCTTAGGCATAGCAATCTATAATGCAGAATCAGAAATGGGAAGAATTAATGAATACACGCCTTTTAAAATCACAAATGCCGCTTCTAAAGAATGGGAAAAACAAAACACAACTATCTGTCACAATTTTTGCAAGGATTTGATTAATACCATCATTCCATACATAGAAAAAAGGTATCCTACAACCCATACAAGATTTATATATGGTTCTTCTTTGGCAGCTATGACTGCAATTTATTTAGGCTACCAATATAATGCCTTCCAAGGAATCGGAGCCTTCTCAACTGCAACCTTCCTTTGTAAAGAAGCTGTTGATGCTTTCTTAGAAGAAAATTTCAATCCAAATATAAAGCTATTTTTATATGTCGGAAAAAAAGAATCCTCAGATGGTTCTTATGACCAAAAGCTTTACTATAGTACTAGCCTAGATTTGTATCATTTTGCAAAAGAACGAAATGGAAAGGTGCGTTTAGTTGTTAGTGATTCTGGAATTCATAATGAAGCTACCTGGGAAGGTCAGCTTTTAGATTTCTTTAGCTTTATGTACTTTGATAACATTATTTATAGAAGCTAATATGGAAAAACTATTATTAGTAGATGGCAGTAATCTACTTTTTCAAATGTTTTATGGAATGCCTTCACGTATTATCAATAAAGAGGGTAAGCCTATACAAGGAATCTTAGGCTTTGTTGGAGCTTTAAGAAAAATTATTACTGCAACACAACCTACACACATCTGTGTTTTATTTGATGGAGAACATGAAAATCCAAGAAATACTTTTTATAAAGAGTATAAAGCCAATCGTATTGATTATTCTACTATGCCAGTAGAGGATACACCATTTCAACAATTGCCAGATATATATAAAGCATTAGATTTTTTAAACATTCCTTTCAAAGAAATACAAGACTTTGAAGTAGATGATTATATTGCAAGCTATACAAAAACCTATCAAACTCAAATGGAAATTGTTATTGCTTCTTGGGATAGTGATTATTTTAGTTTAATTAATGAAAGAGTGAAAATCTACAGATATCGAGGAAAGAAAAGCTATATTTGTGATAAACAATATCTCAAAGATAAACTGCATATTACACCAGATAAATACATCTTTTATAAATCTTTGGTTGGAGATTCTGCAGATAATATCAAGGGAATATATAAAATCGGCCCTGTTACTGCAGCCAAACTCGTAAACTGTTATGCATCTATAGAAGAATTATATCAGCAATTGAAGTACTGTCCTTATCAAAAACGATTAGAAAATTGTAAGGAACAACTTAAAATTAATGAAAAATTAATTTCTTTTCAAGTAATCGAAGAACTTCCGTTTTCAATAGAAGCATTAGCCTATGCACCCGTTAGTGTAACAACTATGGAAATTCTATATCAACTTACAATTTCCTAATAAATAAAATAAAAGAGCACTTAATGCTCTTTTATTTTTGCAATATCTTTTGGGCAGCTTTTCTGCCACAAACCATAGCTTCAACTACAGTTTTAGCTCCTAAGACAATATCTCCACCTGCATAAATGCCTTTAATATTTGTTTCTAAATCATTACATACTAGATACTTGTAATCCGTTTCTAATCTTCCTACATCATAGATATCCTCAGGATCCTGCCCAATGGCACTTATAATCGCATCACAAGAAATCTCACAAAACCTCCCTGTACCTACTGGTTTTCTTCTTCCTGAAGCATCAGGCTCGCCAAGTGCCATTTCTTCCACCTTAAGACCTATAACTTTACTCTTTCCCATTACTTCAACTGGCGCATTTAAGAATTGGAAGATAACTCCCTCAGCTTCTGCCTCTTTAATTTCATGCTTAGTTGCAGGAGCCTCTAAACGGCTTCTACGATATACAACTAAAACCTTAGCTCCATCACGGACCGCACATCTTGCAGCATCCATAGCTACATTTCCAGCGCCTATAACAATGACTGTCCCTGAAAGCTTTAGTCTACTACCAACCCCAAATTTGGTATCTAAATTAACAGTTTTCAAATACTCTAAGGCATCATATACGCCTTTTATTTCTTCCTTTGGAATATGAAGTTTCTTAGACTTTGTTAAGCCAATAGAGATGAACACTGCATCAAAATCTTTTTTTAATTCTATGATTTCTGATTCCTTTAACTGCTTATTATAATGTATAACAGCTCCTAAAGAAACGAGTTCTTCTTCAATACGCTTTACTCTAGAGTAATTCAAACGATAGCTAGGGATTCCATAAGCCAAAACTCCACCAAAATAAGAGGTTGCTTCAAAAATTTCTACAGAGCAGCCAGCCTTTAAAAGTTCCTTTGCACAAGAAATACCTGCCGGTCCTGCCCCAATAATTGCAACTTTTTTATTTGATTTGATTTCTTTAACTATTGGTTTATTTACATTCTCTACTACATATCGTTCTAGATTTCCGCAATGTATCGGCTTTCCTTTAATTCCTAATACACAATGTCCAATGCATTGATTTTCATGAGGACAAACAACAGAACATATATAAGGTAAATCTGAGCAGGAGTTTATAATATCATAAGCTCCCTCTAAATTATCCTTTTTAATTTCTTGAATAAAATCTCTTATACGCATATGTGTAGGACAGCCTTGTTCACAGTGTGGGTTCTTGCAAGATAAGCAACGTAATGCTTCTACCTTCGCTTCCTGTTCTGTAAATCCTTCTAGCATAGACCATTCTTTATTCATCTTTCTTCTCCTTTTGATATGCTTTTGAAATGAGACTTGCATCTGCAAGTGAAATTGCTACACAGGCCTCTAATACAACCTGGGCTCTTAAAATAATGGCAGCATCATGACGACCTTCAATCTCTAGTTTTTCTACCTTGTTTTTTTCTAGATTAAAAGTCTCTTGAGGAAGACCAATAGAAGGTGTTGGCTTAACAAATACATTTACAACAAGGTCATTTCCATTGGAAATACCACCATTAATTCCCCCATTATGATTAGTTCTTGTAGTTCCTTTTTCATCTATGATACAATCATTGAACTGACTGCCTTTTAATCCTGCTCCATCAAAGCCTATGCCAAAAGAAACTCCTTTAACCCCACCAACAGAAAATAAAAGATGAGAAATCGTAGATTCTAATGAATCAAAATAAGGTTCCCCTAATCCAACTGGCATATTGAAAGCATTGATGCGAACAATACCTCCTATAGAATCCTTTTCATTTACCACCTGTTCTAAAAGTGATTTAAACTCTTCCTTATTTGTAGAACCACCAAGATTTGTAATCTCTGTATGAAACCTTACATCTTGCAAAATCTTTTTAGCCACTACTCCAGCAGCAACAATACCAAGAGTTAATCTCCCTGAAAAGAATCCCCCACCTCTATAATCTTGAAATCCATGATATTTTTTCTCTGCAACAAAATCAGCATGAGAAGGTCTAGGATGATTTACTAGCTTAGAGTAATCCTTACTTTTCGTATTTGTATTTAAAAAGCGAATGAGAATGGCACCACCTGTTGTATATCCTTTAAATATTCCAGATTCTAAAATGATCTCATCGGCTTCTACTCTAGGAGTAGTTCC
Source organism: Anaeroplasma bactoclasticum (assembly GCA_023663825.1). GTDB lineage: Bacteria > Bacillota_I > Bacilli_A > Acholeplasmatales > Anaeroplasmataceae > Pelethenecus > Pelethenecus bactoclasticus_A. Next base: position 21,197 of record JAMPGQ010000005.1, on the reverse strand, counting down.
AAAACCACCTGATTTTCTTCTAGCTAAATCCAAAGTAAAATCACTTTCTTTTAAAGATATTCCTGCAGGTACACCATCTAATAAAACACCTACAGATGTTCCATGACTTTCTCCATAAATATTTACTTGAAATAATTTACCAATATGGTTCATAAATTAACCCTCCTAGTTTTTAAAATATCTGAAGGTAAATTCAGAATAAACTTTAAATCTTCAAAAACTATAGTGATATCCTCTATACTTCTTTCTTGCCAAATTTCTTCTGCCTTTATTGCCTGCATAACGAGCATATAAAGTCCATTTGCATGTGAATTAGCATCATGCAAAAGTTGTGTTTCTAAGGGATTAAAAATAATATCTATAACACAACTAGCATTTTTAGCTATCTCTTTGGAAACCGGACTAACCCCAACATTCGGATACATTCCTACAGGTGTTGTATTCACTAAAACATCAATTGATTTTGTTTCAAGTTCCTTATAACTAATTTCCTCATTTTTAGGAGTTCTAGATACAAAATGACACTTTCCACCTAAATCCAAAAGTACTTTATTCACAGCTAAAGAAGCCCCACCTGTTCCTAAAATATAACACTCCTTATTTAAAACATCAATATGATTGTACTTTAAGGTTTCTAAAAAACCATCATAATCTGTGTTTGTTCCATAAACCATATTATTCTTTATATAAACTGTATTGACACTCCCAATAGCCTTAGCTTTCTCATCAATACAATCTAAATACTGCATAATTGTCTTTTTATAAGGAATCGTTATATTAAATCCAGAATAATATCCTTGTTTTAATAGTTCTATATAATTCTTCAGTTCTTCTTCCTTACATTCCAAAAGAAAGTAGCTCGCATCTAAATTTAAAGATTTAAAAATAGAGGTATGAATAATTTTTGAATAGCTATGAGAAAGATGTTCTCCTAATAATCCATATCGTTTCATTTGATGAAATCCTTTTGGTATTTTTTAGAAGAGGTTAATACCCCTTCAAAGAAGACACGATAATAGCTTTCAAGTTCTTTATCATTTAGCATAGATACATTTTTATCAATTATGCTTTGTTCTCTAGAGGCATCTAATATGGGCAGATGATTTTCTAATTTATATTCTGCAACCATTAAAACTGCTTGCATTCTCTCTTCAAAAAGCTTAAGCATAGCCTCATCAATTTGATTTATTTTCATTCTTGCATCATCTAATTTACTCATAGGTAATATCTCCTCCTAAGGCTTCAAATACCTCCCAGAAATTTGGATATGATTTTGAAACACATTCTGCATTTAAAATAGTTAAATCTTCCTCCATTTTTAAGCTGGCCATAGCAAGTGCCATAGCCACTCTATGATCATTATGAGAATCTATTACTCCTCCATAAAGTTTAGACACTCCATAAATCTTCATTGTATCTGGTTCTTCATAAACCCTAGCACCAAGCTTCTCTAACTCTTCTTTCATACAAGTCACTCTGTCACATTCTTTAATTCTTAACCTAGCTATATGTGTAAAATAGGATACTCCTTCAGATACACTTGCTAAAACTGTAAGTGCTGGTCCTAAATCTGGAGACTGAGAAAAATCAATGACAGCTCCTTTTGTTTGACTTGGTAAACAATAAAGAAGTTCTTCATCAAATTGAACATTTCCACCTAAAGCTTTAATATCATCAACAATCTTTTTATCTCCTTGATAGGAAACTTTATTTATTCCCTTTAGTTTGACATCTGCTCCCATTGCTCCTGCAATAAGGAAGAATGCGGTTTGGGAATAATCTCCTTCAACTATATAATTATATCCTTTATACTTTTGATTTCCTTTAATTTCAAAGGTTTCATAGTCATGATTTATAATATAAATTCCAAATTTAGATAAGATATCTAGAGTTAAATCTACATAGCCCTTAGACTCTAGTGGCCCAATAATTTTTATTATAGAATTTCCCTCTAATAAAGGTAAGGCAAAAAGTAAGCCTGTAATAAATTGTGAAGAAATATTTCCTTTTACCTCATAAACACTTGATTTTAAACACCCACTTGTTTTAAGCGGTAAATAAGCATCCTTAGGATGTGTATAATTCACTCCCAATTTATCAAATATTTCAAAGTAAGAATCTAATGGTCTTTTGATCAAATGATTATGGCCAATAAATTCAATTGACTCTGAATTCACTAAAGCAATAGGGATTAAAAATCTTAAAGTAGAGCCTGACTCATTTGCATCAATCACATCTACTCTTCTTTTCACTTTAGAACCTGTAATCCTTAATGTAGTTCCTTCTACCTCTATTTTAGCACCTAAAGCTTTCATTCCTTCTATGGTAGCTAAGATATCTTTAGAAAACATCACATTAGAAATTACACTTTCTTCTTCACTTAAGGAAGCTGCAATGATTGCACGATGAGATAAGCTTTTAGAAGGAGGAATAGCTACAGTGCCTTTTAATTTCTTTGGATGAATGCATACCTTCATTTAAATCAGCTCCTTTAAATGCTCTTCTTCAACAGAATGCAAAAAAGCTTGTCCAATCTTAGATAGAAAAACCATTTGGATTTTACCAGCTAAATTCTTTTTATCCTTGGCAATTAGAAGAAGATATTCTTTATAATTAGGCTCATCAGAAGGAAGATCATAAAGCTTTAGAATTTCTTTGAGTTCTATATAACACGATTCTTCAGTCAAGCCTAAAGTAATACCAAAGCGAAGAACCATAAGCATTCCTAAGGCTACTGCTTCTCCATGCTTCAAACCCAGCTTTAATTCTATAGCATGTCCAAAGGTATGACCAAAATTCAGAAGCATTCTTTCCTTTGTATCAAACTCATCCTTTTCAACAAAATTCTTTTTTACAGAAAGACTTTGATAGATGATTTCTTCATTAATTTTTGGTTTATGCTTTAACATTTCAAAAAGCTTTTTATTTCCTATAGCCGCATGCTTGATGAGTTCTCCCATTCCATTATTCCACTCTCTTTTAGATAAGGTATGCAAGGTTTTTGGATCAATTAAAACCAGAATAGGCTGTTTAAAGCATCCTAAAATATTTTTACGTTCATAAAAATCAATTCCTGTTTTACCACCAATTGAAGAATCCATTTGGCTAAGTAATGAAGTCGGCACACTCACATAAGGTAAACCTCTGTAAAGTGTTGCTGCTACAAAACCTGTCAAATCCCCAATCACTCCACCCCCTAAAGCTAAGAGTAATTCATTTCTGTGGATATCTTTATCTAATAATTCTTGAACTACTTTTGTATATACTTCTATACTTTTGGAAGCTTCTCCGTGAGGAACTATAACACTTTCAACCTCATAGTCCTTTAAACTATCCTTTACTATTTCTAAATATAACTTTTCAACATTATCATCTGTAATAATATAAATCTTTTTATTTTGATAGACTTCCTTAATATAAAAAGAAAGATGAAACAAAATGTCATCTGCTATAAATATGTTATAGGAATTCGTCTTTAATTGAATTCTTAACTGTTTCATTTTTCCATCTTCCTTCTAATCTGTGTAGATTGATTAAATAACTTTTTTAATGTATCTTTATCATTATGATTTAATGCACTTTTTAAAATATCAAGTTCAGTCTCAAAGTTAGAGATATGCTCTAATAGGTACTCTTTATTTTCCAAAAACAACTCACTCCATAAAGTGTCATTTATCATTGCAATACGAGTTAAATCACGATAAGAATCTCCAATGAATTTCACTGTATCCTCATCATGATCACTATTAACTAAGGATACGGCAATTGCATGAGTCAATTGACTCGTAAAGCCAATCATTTGATCATGACGTTCAATAGATATGGTAGTAATTCTTCCAAACTCTAAATCTTTGGCAATTTTTCTTAATACCTCTTCTGCATAAGCATTTATAGAGTCTATTGGCGTGATTAAAAAGTTGGCATCTTTAAAGATAGCTGAATCTGCGTACTCTATTCCTATTTTTTCTTTTCCTGCCATTGGATGATGAGATAAATAGGTTGCCTTACCTGCAAGTAACGTTGCCTTCCTTACAAAGGAACTCTTCACTCCACAGACATCTGTTATCACTTGGTTTTCCTTAAAATGATTTGTATGTTGTCTTAAAAAATCCAAAATACCTTGAGGATAGATGGCAAGAATAACACAATCGCATTCTGATAAAATTGAGTAATTATCTACATATCCATCTTTAATGTAGTTTTGTTCTTTTGCGTAATGAATGGTTTCTATATTTTGATCTATGCCATAAACTTCATGCCCCTTTAATGAAAGTCCCATAGCATAGGATCCACCAATCAGTCCTAGTCCTACAATACAAATCTTCATTATAGTTTTTTCCCAACAATTGGAGCAATTAATTTTAACTGTTTCATCATATGACAAAAGCGTTCAGGCTTTAAGCTTTGAGCACCGTCACATAAAGCACATTCAGGATTATTGTGTACTTCTACAATAATACCATCAGCACCAACTGCTAAAGCTGCCTTAGATAAATCCTCTACCATTGACCATTTTCCAGCAGCATGAGATGGGTCAACAATAACTGGTAAATGGGATAACTCTTTGACAGCTAAAACTGCAGATAAATCAAGAGTGTTTCTTGTATATTTTTCAAAGGTACGAATTCCTCTTTCACAAAGAATAACCTTATCATTACCGCCAGCTAAAATATATTCTGCAGCCATTAACCACTCTTCTATCGTTGCAGAAAGCCCGCGCTTTAATAATATAGGCTTATCAATTTTTCCAAGCGCCTTTAATAAATGGAAATTTTGCATATTGCGAGCTCCCACCTGAATGATATCCACATCCTTAACATAGCGCTCTATCATATCTTCAGATTGAATTTCTGTTATAATAGGAAGATGTGTAGCCTCACGTGCTTCCATTAGTAAATCTAAGCCTTCTAATTCTAAGCCTTGGAAGGCATAAGGACTTGTTCTAGGCTTATATGCTCCACCTCTTAGAATATGTGCTCCACTTTCCTTTACACTTTTTGCAACGCTAACAATTTGGTCATGGTTTTCAACAGAGCATGGACCAGCCATAACGGTAAAGCTTCCACCACCAATTTTCACACCACATACATCAATTATTGTTGGTTCTGGATGAAAAGCCTTTGATGCCTTTTTATAAGGAACTTGAATTCTTGTAATAGTGTCTACACCTGGGAGTGCATAAACATCACTATCCATTGTCTTAGTTGTATCACCAATAATACCAATAACCTTGACATCCCCACTACTTGCATCCTTAATTTCAAGACCACGTGCTTTAAAATAATCTATAATATTTTGATATTCCTTGCTGGTTATGGAATCCTTCATTTTTATAATCATAAGTAATACCTCACTTCTTACTTGTATTTGTATTATTTTATCATAAAATACTTCTCTATTCAAGAAAACGCAACATTGAGATATTTTATATTAATAAGAAATTGATTTGTTTTAAAATGAAATCTTATAAATAAATCCACATTATAAACATATGCATCGTTAGCTTGATGATCCATTATTGTATCTGCTTGATAAAAACGAGTTTTAGCATTTACTTTCGAATAGATTTATCTATTTTGTCATCTCCATCCTTTATTTTTATAATTATTTCAAAAGTTTTTATCTGTTTTTGTTGAATTTAAAATTATGAATTGCGATATACTTGATTGCTTGAATCAATTGGGCTTTAGTTTTTTCCCTATACTCTTTTCTACCACCTATTTCATTTTGGAAGAGTCAAAAAAACAAAAAGGCATCCCTTAAGGAAATACCTAAAATGTCACATTTTTTATTCACTTATATGAATAGACCATATGTCCTTCATTTTTGCCTCTAATGCGGTTGCAATCATATGAGTTGCTTCAATTAAATACTTATTATTCATATGATATAAAAACAAATCCCATTTTTGCGTATTTGAATTGAAACCATATTCAAATTCAATACTGCCCTTATATCCATCGCGATATACCTTAGATAATGCATTTTCTACTTCATCTAGCACATACATCATCAAAGAATTATCTTTTCCTGCTTGAGAAACACTTTGTATAATTCGTTCGTTATTTTGATAAAACCATTCACAAAATTGGTTAACCTTTTCTAAAGATACTTTCTTTTTAAATAATCCAAACATTCATCATCCCTCCTTCATAAATATTTTTATATACTCTATCAGGATATATATAAATGTATTTTCCACTTCCATTTTTCTTTGTTTAGTTGAACTCTCATTGAACACAATTTCAATATGAGAGGGAACTTGTGATGTAAAACCATTTGCTTTACCATTCTTTTTTAAATACTTCTTATCAATGTATTTTGTTATGGATATATTGCAGCTAGTTCCTAGTATGGTTTTATAGCATTAATAATAAACACCCTTAACTTAAGAAAATAGGTTCACCTTTCTCATAGTTTTTTGTATATACTCGTATATCATAGTTTCACCTTACAAAATTGAAAATTATTTTTCAATTTTATTATATGCTTATTTCATAGTTTTTCAAGTGAAAAATAAGGATTTTGAATGATTTTCCTGTTAATTTTTTCATCAATGTATCTATTTAAAATCTGATACGTATTCAAATTAGAATTCTGTTTTTTTAAAAGGAAAAAGTATATTTCTATTTTTAAAGTATCACATTTTCCTGAAGTGATTTCAATGTTCTTACTCTATAACTACCATTTTCAAATTAGTTAATAAAAATAGAAAACAGGCTAAAATTGCCTGTCCATAGTGATGATGTAATTCTTTATTACATCACTTATTTTTTATGTGAATTTAGCCATATTCTTAATTAATAAATGATTATTATTTAAATTATTAAGAAACTGACTTTTTAATTAATAACTTTAAAGGATAGTATTATGCTTATAAATTCATTTTTCAATTTATGGTTACCTATATAAACCTTAATTACAATTCTTTTTTCTTATTCATAACGTATCCGACAGGAACAAATGCCACTGTATAGATAATCCCCATGACGATTGCTTTAATAAATGCCTTTGTTTCTATCGTAGTAACTGTCAAACCTTGCATTGCAGATTCAAGCCAATAATCCCCTAAATTGACACTTTTAAGTTTCAAAAGTGAGGTAATGAGTGTAAGCACAGTTAAAACAAGCATAGGTCCAGCAATATTAACCACAACACTCCCACCCACTTTTCCGATGATAGTTGCAACAGAAAAATATACGGCATGATAAGCAACTACTAGTATGAGCTGACTAAATATGGATCCTAATAGTTTTGCATTTTCTCCTTCACTTGCAGCCGCTTTAGAGGTGAGAAAGGCAAATAAAAAGCAAATCACTGCTAACGCTTCACTTACAATCAAAGAAACGATATACTTTGAAAAATAAACTTGACCACGTGAGAAACCACGTGAATACAGATTTTTTAGTGTATTGTTTGCCACATCATCACAACAATATAATGCTACAAAAATGCCAAGTATCATAAAAAAAGAGGCTGAAGAAAGTGCTTGTTTTGTAAAGCTTGATACTGTAAATAAAAATTCAAATTCTGGATTTTTTTCAAGACTCGCATTTACTGCTGCTGATAATCCAATAAGTCCAAGTACGATTATCAAACAGATATAAAGACTTTTTTGCCGTAAAATTTTACGAAACTCAAAAGAAATCAACTTACTCATCATTACACACCAATCCTTTCTATAAAGTAATCTTCAAATCCGCTTTGCTCTTCTGCAAATTTACTTATACCCACACCAGCATTCACAAGTAATTTATTAAGTGAAGATTTGTTTTCAATATCAGAATAAATCATAATTGTATTACCTTTTACATCACATTCCGCAAAAGGATATAACTTCTTTATTTGCAATAAAGCCTCGCGAACATTATCACATTCAATAGACAAATTTTTTCGGCACCGGTGGGCAAGCTCAGCTGCAGATATTTCTTCGACCAAGTGCCCATTATTGATAATTCCATATTTTGTCACAATCTTGGAAAGTTCATCCAAGAGGTGACTAGATACAAGCACAGTTATTTTGCGTTCTTTATTTAATCGAAGAATTAGGTCGCGAATTTCTTTTATTCCTGCAGGATCAAGTCCATTAATTGGTTCGTCAAGAATAAGAAGCTCTGGATTCCCAAGAAGCGCTATCGCGATGCCTAAGCGTTGTCGCATACCTAGTGAAAACGCACCTGCTTTTTTATTCCCAGTATTTCCTAAACCAACAATCTCTAATATTTCTTTTATCTCTTTATTACTTCCTCCAAAAATCAAAGAATAACGCTTTAGATTTTCGTAAGCAGTACAATTTTTATAAAGACCTGGCGCCTCAATTAAAGAACCGATTTTAATGCGCATTTTATCAAGTTGATTACTTCCAAATAGCTGTATGTCACCACTTGTAGGATACGACATACCAAGTAATAACTTCATTGTTGAAGTTTTACCCGCACCATTTTTTCCAATAAAGCCGTAAATGTCCCCACGTTCAATATGCATACTTACATTGTTTACAGCAACTTTATCCCCAAAACGTTTCGTAAGATTTTTCGTTTCAACTATTGTTTCCGTATTTTCTCTCCTCATATAATTTTGATCGTGAAGTTATTTGTCATTCACTTTAACATCTTGCCAATTTTTATTTGAAAGAATCTCTGCATTACTACCACTAAAAAAATTTGCCTTTTCTTCTCCTTTCAAATGATACATAAACCAAGCCGTCATATATCCATCCGCATAACGAAGCATATCTCCATGATCCCTGTCTTTTTCTCTTGCAATGATTTTTGCTTTTGCATTCGGTATTAAAAAATAGCACTCATCGAGCCACCATTTTGGGCAAATCCCCTCGTATAATTTAATTTACGTTTGACACAGCTGATATTTAGTGATATTATTGATACAATCATTTTATGATGATATTATAGTATTACATAACGGTGCTGTCAAGAATTACAAAAATTCAAAACGTAAACTGATACTTTTGAAGTAAAAAGTATCATACATAGGAGATTTAAAATGTCAAGAAATGAAAAAATATCAACTTTTTTAAAAGATTGTCTAGCTGATGCTTTAATAAAGAAAATGAAAAACAAACCTTTTGAGAAAATAACTATTGATGAAATTGCAGAAACGGCAGGCGTAGGGAGAGCAACTTATTTTAGACACTTTTCCTGTAAGCAAGAAATGCTAACTTATAAAATCATGCGTCACTGGGAAATAAACTCTGAAAAAAGAAATTTAAAAGAACGCCGTAAGTTTGATTTAAGTAATGCCTTAGATTTTTTTGAAATAAATTTAATGCAACAAGAGGTGTTGGATTTAATTTATGCTTCAAACTTGCAATCTACATTACTTGATGCATTTTATAAGATTATGGTTCCTAGAGATGCTGATAATACCTTTGAAAAATATCGTGAACTATTTTATTCTTATGGACTTTTTGGTGCGCTTGATGAGTGGATTAGAAATGGCTACAAACAATCTCCACAAGAAATGGTAGAATTGCTGACTAAAATCACAAAAATATGATTAGCTTATATGTACACTTTGAAAATGGAATATTATTTTAATATCACTAACAAAAGAAAAAACAGGCTTAGACATCAAACTAGCCTGTTTTTTGACATATTAAATATATTATTTTGATTCAAATTTTATCATTGATTTACCAAAAGCTCTGTTTCCTTAAATTGCTGGTAATATAAATTGGCATATCTTCCTTTTGCTTTTAATAATTCTTCATGACTTCCTGATTCTTCTATAACTCCATTTGCAATAACGTAAATATAATCTGCATTTTTAACAGTAGATAATCTATGAGCTACAATAATCGTGGTTCTTCCTTTTGTAAGTTCTTCTAAAGATGCTTGAATGTAGCTTTCTGTAACGTTATCTAGCGCACTTGTAGCTTCATCTAAAATTAAGATAGGTGGATTCTTTAAAAATACTCTAGCAATAGATAATCTCTGTTTCTGTCCTCCAGATAGCTTAATACCTCTTTCTCCTATTTGTGTATTATACCCATCTTCTAAGGTCAAAATATAATCATGAATATTTGCTTTTTTTGCAGCTTCATACACCTCTTCATCACTAGCATCAAGTCTACCATAACGTATATTATCTAATATTGTACCCGTAAATAAGAATACATCCTGTTGAACGATACCAATATTTTTTCTTAATACTTCTAGTTTTAGTAAATTAATATTATATCCATCAATAGAAATCTCACCACTTGTAACAGGATAAAAATGAGGAATAAGATGACAAATTGTCGTTTTACCCCCTCCAGAAGGTCCAACGAAGGCAATTTTCTTCCCCTTACCTATTTCAAAGCTGACATCCTTTAGAACACCTTTAGTTGTTTCATAGTCAAAATAAACATGTGTAAAGCTGATTGCTCCTTTCAAAAAATCAACATCTAGCGTATCTAAAGCTTCAGTTTCTTCTTCGGTGTCAATAATTTCTACAAAACGTTTAAAGCCTGTAACCCCCTCCTGATATTGCTCAACAAAATTAATTAATGTTGTTAAAGGATTAATGAAAATGCTAATAGATACCATAAAGGTGGTTAATACAACATAATCTACACCAAAACTATAATAAATAAAAATTGCGCCTATAATTAAGATAACCAAATTAAACAAATCTGTGACAAAAGCAGTTGATGATCCAAATTGCCCCATTGCTTTATAAGCTTTACTTCTCGCATCGACAAAACTCTTATTCCCTATTTCAAATTTACGAACTTCTTCATCACTGTTATTGAAAGCCTTTGTAACTCGAACACCTGTAATGGAGGATTCTAATGCGCCATTGATTTCTGCAACTGATTTCCGTGTTTCCATAAAAGCCCGGTTCATTCTTTTTCTCATAAATAAACTAATAAAAATCAGCAAAGGAACACAGGTAAAAATAATAAGTGTCAATAGCCAATTGATAGTCATTAAATAAATGAACGACAAAATAACCGTAGTACCACAAATAAAAATATTTTCAGGTCCATGATGAGCAAGCTCAGATACATTCATTAAATCGTTTGTCATTCTACTCATAATTTTTCCTGTTTCGTGTTCATCATAATAGGAAAACGAAAGCTTTTGAAGATGGCGAAACATTTGACTACGCATATCTGCTTGCATTTTAACTCCCATAACATGCCCATAATATTGAACAAAATATCTTAATAGCATACGAACAAAATAACTTATAAGCAAGATGGCACCTAAAATAACAATCAGCTTTATATTATTTTGTGGAATATAAACCTTTAAAATTCTATTAGTTAATATAGGGTAAAGTAATCCTATTAATGAAATAAATAAAGCAGCAAGCATATCCAAAATAAATATTTTTTTATATGGCTTATAATATTGAATAAATCTCTTAAACATACAAATTCCTCCAATCTAAGACTTCTTTCTTATTCTTTACACAAGAAAATGCAAAGGACAAAGGGGCATTTATGTCACTGCCCCTTCACTTTATTTTTTTCAAATTGAGAATCATACATATCCTTATAAATTGGACAAGTATCATATAAATGCGTATGGCTTCCTTTTCCAACAATAATACCGTGGTCTAATACTACAATCTCATCAGCATCCTTAATGGTAGATAATCTATGAGCAATAATAAATGTCGTTCTTCCCTTGGCAACCACATCCATTGCATGCTTAATTCTGATTTCTGTTTCACTATCAATGTTAGCAGTAGCTTCATCAAGCACTAATATTTTAGGCTTACGAAGAAGGATTCTTGCAAAGGATAAAAGCTGTTTTTCTCCTAAGGATAAATTTTCACCCTTAAAGGAAATTGGTGTATCTAATCCAAGTTCACTCTTAGCAAGCATATAGCCTGCCCCAACCTCTTCAATAACTTTTATTACTTCTTCATCTGGATAATCTCTTTCCATCGTAACATTAGAACGAATGGTACCTGCAAAAAGAGCTGGCGTTTGCAAAACAATACCCAAATTTTTTCTATAAGAAGCTTTATTATAGATCTTAATATCTACACCATCTACTAGAAGTTCTCCTTCTTGATAATCATTATAACCAAGTAATAAATTCATTAAGGAAGACTTTCCACTTCCTGTATGTCCCACAATTCCAATCTTTTTACCAGCTGGAACAGATAAGGATAAATCCTTTAAAACATAATTATCTTCAATATAGGCAAAACGGATATGCTTAAATTCAACATCACCTTTAATTTCATCTGGCGCTTCTTTCCCATCTAAAATTCTTGTATCGTTTGCTTCATCCATAAATTGATAAACACGGTTAGCAGCAACCAATGAGTCCTCTAATTCATTTAAGTTATTAAATATTGCATTGATTGGATTAATCATACGATCTAAATAACCAATAAAGGTTGTAATTAAGCCAGCAGTAATTCCTGCACTTCCTAGTGCTTCATAGCCAATAAAGAATAGAATTCCTATTTCTGCTAAACGTTTTAATATGGTGAGAAGTTCCCAACCAAAATAGATATTGATAGTATTGGCTTTTACATCATTATAGTTATACCGGTTCACAAGCTCTTTATATTCGTTCATCATATTATCTTCTTGATTGAAATCCTGAATAATTAAAGCTCCACTGATTAACTCATTTAATTTTCCTGTAATTCTTGAACCTGTTTCTCTTAAATCCAAATAATACTTATGAACCTTTCTACGATATACAGTTATCCAAATCAATATCAGTGGTACAATTGCTAAAATAATCAAACCTAAAATAGGCTTTAAATAAATTAAACCAACATAAACAATAACTATATTGATTATCGCATTGATAATGGAAAACATCGTCATATAAAAGGTTCTTACCCCATTACTATCTGAAGTGATTTTAGCAACAATTTTACCATCTGGTTCTAATGAAAAATAATCTACAGGAAGATAGTCTATTTTACGAATAGCATCCTCTCTTAAATTTCTTTCAATATGCATACCTGCAAGTGTCTGTAAATATTGCCCAAAATATCGCATCACTACAACTATAATCGTACAAAGCAAATATGCACCAATTAACCACAAAATCATTTCTATATTATTTGCAGGAATATAGGTGTCTAGAATTTCTTTTGTAAACAAAGGAGTAATTGTTGTAAGTAAGGCAATGCCTATATTTAGAAACAAAGTAATTAATACTAGCTTCCATTCTTTTTTGATATAAGGAAGTGTTTTCTTAAATAAGGTGGATTTTGAATACCCCTCTTTTTTCTTAGGCATTAGACTCACCTTCTTCCATTTGTTGAGCCATAAACTGTTCATAATACCAACCTTTTAAAGCCATCAACTCGTCATGCGTTCCTTGTTCTACAATACGGCCTTCATCTAAAACGATAATTTGGTTTGCATGCATAACAGCAGATAATCTATGAGCCACAATGATATTTGTTTTATTAGAACGATACTTCTTTAAGGAATGAATGATATTTGACTCTGTTTTTCCGTCTACTGCAGATAAGGAGTCATCCATAATTAAAACATCAGCATCTTTCAAGAACGCTCTTGCAATAGCAAGTCTTTGTTTCTGTCCACCAGATAAAGTTACTCCATACTCTCCAACGATTGTATCAAAGCCTTCAGCAAGCATCTCTATGTCCTTTTCAAAATCTGCAAGCATTACAGCCTCATTGACTTCTTCTAAGGATGCATTAGAATCTCCAATTAAGACATTCTTTAACACAGATCTAGAAAACAGCATATGCTCCTGTGGGACATATCCCACATGACGTCTAACCTCTTGTTGATTGTATACTTCTATTTCTTCCCCATTAATAAAAATTTTTTCATTATCTATCGGAAGCTGTCTTACTAGTTGTCTTACTAAGGTAGACTTTCCACTTCCTGTTTTTCCAACAATACCTAAAGTTTGTCCTTCGGTTATCGTTAAATCTATGTGTTTCAAAACATCCATATGATCTCCTTCATAGCGGAAGGAAAAATCTCTAAATTCAATAGATTTGATTTCACTTAAATCCTCATCATCTTTATCGATAACTTTACTTTTTGCATCATAAATTTCATTTAGTCTGTCTGCAGAAATTAAAGACTGGTAAAAGTTATTAATCATATTTCCGATGTTTGTTAGAGGCGCCTGGAAAAGATTTAGATATAAAGTAAACTGAACCAAATCAGAAACCTTAAAGGGATGAATTGGGTCGTTTCCATATTTGATGCAATAATATCCACCTAAACCATAGGCAATAATCGTAGCTACCGCAACAATAGATTGAAACATTGGTTGAAAAATTACATTAATTTTAAGATTGGCTTTTTCAACATCGTAAGTGTCTTTTGAGTATTTTAAATTCTTTTGATAATTCTCCTCTTCTTTAGAAAATGCTCTAATCGTTCTAACATTTGTTATACTTTCTAATATAACATTTCCCATTAAAGAGGATTTTTCACGAACCATTTTCCAGTTTCGCTTTACCTTTGCCTTTAATAGAAGATTAGCAACAAAAATTAAGCTCAATGGAATGAAACATAATAAAGCTAAATCCCAGCGAATTAAAATCATAGCTACTAATGTAACAACTACTGTCATCGCCTCTAAGAATATATTTAATAGACGATTTCCACCACTAAAGTTAACAGATTTTACATCTCCTAAGGCTCTTGTTAGTAAGTCACCTGACTGAAAGTGTTCAAAGAAGGTAGCATCCTGTACTAAGATATTTTCCATGTAGCGTACCTGTAAGGCATAGTATAGGTGTACCTTTAATCTATTTTGAAAAACCTTTTTCGTGGTTGTAACAATATATATTAAAATAACTGTTATTAAAAATGGCAATAAAATATTCAAAAATAAAAAGTTTATAGTTAGTTTTCCATCTTCGATAGCGGCGGTAAGCTGCTTGATAATCCAAGCAGGTACTAAATTGAGTACAGTTAATAGCAACCCTACTAAAACTATACTTACATACCGATACCAGTTTTTTGAAATAAACCACCATAAACTTTTAATAAACTTAAACACATCTCTCACCGCTTTTCAAACATACTACTATTATAGTTAAAAAACGACAAGAATAAAAGGAAAAATTATCACAAAATTATTCTGTTCTACATTTTTTTAACAGTTCAATTTCAGCTTTATATCCCTCGTCCTCATTTGGAGTTTCTAAATAGAATGGTAAGTCTCTTAATTTTGGATGATTGATGATACGAACTATTGCATCCTTTCCTAAAGTACCTTCTCCAATTTTAGCGTGTCTGTCCTTATTTGAAGCAAAAGGCATCATAGAATCATTTAAATGAATTGCCTTTAATCTGTCTAATCCAATGATAGCATCAAATTCATCTAAAACACCATCTAAATTATTTACAACATCATATCCTGCTGAATATACGTGACAAGTATCTAAACAAACACCCATCTTTTCTTTATGCTTAACACGGGAAATAATTTCTGCAAGCTCTTCAAAGCTACGTCCAATTTCACTTCCCTTTCCAGCCATAGTTTCAAGTAAAATCGTTGTCTTCATTTCAGGATAAATTACTTCATTTAAAATTTCTGTAATCTGTTCAATTCCCACTTCTACACCTTGGCCTGTATGACTTCCCGGATGAAAGTTATATAAGGCATTTGGAAAATGCTCAAGCATTTCAATATCAGATTTAAATACTATTCTTGCAAATTCTCTAGTTTGAGGGTTTGCTGAACATGCATTTAAAGTATAAGGTGCATGGCATAATAATCCTTCTATTCCTACAACAGAAGCATACTCCATAAATCCATCGAAATCACCTTGATCCCAAGGTCTAGCCTTACCCCCTTGTGGATTTCTAGAAAAGTATTGGAAGGTGTTTCCACCTAATTCTGTTATATTTTTTCCTGCTTTTAAAAATCCATTTGCTATAGACAAATGACATCCTATCTTAAACATATTCTACCTCTTCATTCATTTCATTTATTTTGGTAAATCTATTTTAACATTTAATTCACTAAAATGATATACTTTAGAAACACTTTTAAAACATTATTTTTATTTAAAGTCAAAGAATGCTATCAGATTCCTCCAATAGCATTCTTTCTTATAGTCAAAATATTTTTTACTTATTAGGATATTCAATATTAGCTAAACGAGTGTAGTTAGCAAAACGCTTTTGAGCATCCTTTAAATTTGTTTCAAGAAGATCTTGAGCCTTTTCAGGATTAATCTTAACAAGCTGTGCATAACGTCCTTCATTCATTAGGAAGTCATTATACTTAGACCAATCTGGTTCTTTAGAATCCATTTGGAATGGGTTCTTTCCTTCCTTAGCTAAATCTGGATTATATCTGAATGTTGGCCAATATCCACATTCTGTAGCCTTTTTAGCTTCCATTTGACTCATGAATAAGCCCTTCTTAATGTTATGAGCAATACATGGAGCATAGCAGATTACGATAGATGGACCATTGTAAGCTTCTGCTTCTTTTAATGCCTTAATAACTTGATTTTGATTGTAACCATGAGATACAGTTGCAACATATACATGGCCATAAGACATAGCGATTGAAGCTAAATCCTTCTTAAAGGTTGGCTTACCAGCTGCAGCAAACTTCGCAATAGCACCAGTTCTTGAAGATTTGGAGGACTGTCCACCCGTATTAGAATAAACCTCAGTATCAACAACTAGGATATTAACATCCTCATTATTTGCAATAACATGGTCTAATCCACCATAACCGATATCATAAGCCCAACCATCACCACCGATAATCCACTGGCTAACCTTGACTAAGTAATCCTTTAAGGATAGAATTTCTTCAGCATATGGAGCTTTGATGCCCTTCATGGCTGCAACAATCTTAGGAGCTAATTCCTTAGTCTTAGCACCAGATGTTCTGTTTTCCATCCACTCAGTACATAACTTTTGTGCTTCAACAGGCATAGCATCTAAATTTAATGCCATCACATTTTGGATTCTGTCTCGTAATGTTTCAACAGCCATACGCATACCAAATCCAAATTCAGCATTATCCTCAAATAATGAGTTAGCCCAAGCTGGTCCACGACCTTCTGCATTTGTAGTATATGGGCTTGATGGATATGATCCAGAATAGATTGATGTACAACCTGTAGCATTAGCAACCATCATACGATCACCAAATAATTGAGAAACAGCCTTAACATAAGGAGTTTCACCACAACCACCACAAGCACCTGAGAATTCAAATAATGGCTTAGAGAACTGAACATTCTTAGCATTATTCGTTCCGGCGATATCGCCCTTATAGCTTACCTTATTATAGAAGTATTCGCATACCTTAGCTTCTTTATTCTTATTAGATTCAGCCATAGTGTGAGAAGTTAATGCAGGATTCTTAACCACTACACCATTTTCATCCTTCTTAGGCTTACCAGGACATACTGTTAAACATACACCACAGCCTGTACAATCTAATGTAGATACTTGTAAAGTATACTTATATCCCTTAAATCCTTGAGCATCTAAGAATTGAGCACCCTTAGGAGCCTTAGCGACTTCCTCTTCAGTACATAGGAATGGACGGATACATGCATGAGGACATACGAACGCACACTGGTTACATTGGATACAGTTTTCAGATGTCCATAGAGGTACATCAGTAGCTACTCCACGCTTTTCATAAGCTGCAGTACCTTGAGGCATATGGCAGTCATCACCAAACTTAGCAAATACAGATAAAGGTAGAGAATCACCATCAATAGCGTTGATTACATCAGCAATCTCTCTTACGAATGCTGGTCTCTTCATATCTACTTTCTTCTCTTCATCTACTAAATTAGCCCATTCAGGTTTAACTAAAACTTCAACAAGTCGTGTTCCACCCATATCAATAGCCTTATGGTTTTGATCTACAACATCTTGCCCCTTCTTTAAATAAGTCTTAGTTGCAAATTCTTTCATATGTTGTTTAGCTTCTTCATAATCCATAATTTGCTCATTTAACTTGAAGAATGCTGATTGCATAATTGTATTAACACCTAAGCCTGGACGGAATCCACATTCTCTTGCAGCAGCATTTGCGGCAATGATATAGAATTTAGCATGTTTTTCAGCCAATAATCTCTTATAGCGGTTAGGTAATCTCTTTTCAATATTCTTAGCATCAACAACTGTGTTAAGTAAGAATGTACCACCATCACGTAATCCTGCAATCATATCAAACTTATCAAGATAAGCATCCAAAGAACAAGATACAAAATGTGGTTGGTTAACTAAATATGTAGAACGAATAGGGTTCTTAGAGAAACGTAAGTGTAATCTTGTAGAACCACCAGACTTCTTAGAGTCATATGCAGCATAGCTTTGAGAATAGAAAGATGTATAGTCACCAACAATCTTAGAAATATTCTTACAAGCACCAACTGTACCATCAGAACCTAATCCGAAGAATAATAATTCTGTTGTAGTAGGATCCGCAACGTCGATATTTTCAGTAACCTCTAATGAAGTATACTTAATATCATCATTGATACCTAAAGTAAAGTGATCCTTTGGTTTTGACTTCTTTAAGTTTGTAAATACTGCATTTACTAAATCAGGAGTTGTATCCTTACTAGATAGACCATAACGTCCACCAACAATTAATGGAGCATCCTTAGCACCAAAATATGCAGCCTTTACATCTAAGCATAATGGTTCATATAAAGCGCCTTGTTCAATTGTTCTGTCTAATACAGCAATTCTTTTAACTGTCTTAGGCATAGCCTTTAAGAACTTAGCTACAACAAATGGACGATATAGGTGTACCTTTAAGATACCTACCTTTTCGCCTCTTGCTGTTAAGAAGTCAACAACTTCTTCAGCACATTGTGTAACTGAACCCATAGCTACAATAACATACTTAGCATCTTTAGCACCATAGTATGAATATGGTTGATACTTACGTCCAGTTGCCTTAGATATAGCCTTCATATACTTTTCAACTACATCATATAAGCCTTCATACTTAAAGTTTTGAAGCTCTCTAGTTTGGAAGTAAACGTCATCATTTTGAGCTGTACCACGAGTCTTAGGATGTGCAGGGTTTAAAGCATTTTCTCTAAATCTAGCAACAGCCTCACGGTCTAATAATTGATCAAATACTGAATAATCGATTGGCTCAATTGTATTTACCTCATGTGATGTTCTAAAACCATCAAAGAAGTGAAGGAACGGAATACTTGCTTCAATTGCAGATAAATGTGCAACACCAGCTAAATCCATAACCTCTTGAACTGAACCAGAGCATAACATAGCAAAGCCTGTTTGACGGCATGCCATAACATCTTGATGATCACCAAAGATTGATAATGATTGGGCAGCAAGTGTACGTGCTGAAACATGAATAACACCTGGTAAACATTCACCAGCAATCTTATACATGTTAGGAATCTTTAGTAATAATCCCTGTGATGCAGTATAGGTTGTAGTAAGTGCACCTGCTTGTAGAGAACCATGAACTGTACCTGCGGCTCCTCCTTCAGATTGCATTTCTACTACTTTAACAGGCATTCCAAATAAGTTCTTCTTACCTTGAGAAGCCCATTCATCAGTATACTCCGCCATTGGTGATGATGGAGTAATAGGATAGATACCAGCAACTTCTGTAAAAGCATATGATGAATATGCAGCAGCGTAGTTACCATCTATCGCCATTCTTTTCTTTTTCTCACTCATATTATTCCTCCTAATGAGTTAAAATATTTTTATTCGTATCTATTATAAACTTTTTAACAAAATTTTTCAACAAAGAACGATTAAACAATTTGCCTTTTTTTACTTTTTTTGTTATTTTTTTATAAATGAAGAAAGCGTTTCAGAAAATGTGTCATTTTTTTAATAAATAATTTGTTTGGAAAAGAAAAGAGGTACTTTAAGCACCCATCTTAATCTTCATCTACAAAAGCTAAGTAATCTTCTTCTATCCTTCTTCTTAATCCGATAGAAGCTTCTGCTAAAGGCAGTCTTAGTTTTCTGGTTTTAAAGCCCATAACAAACAGTAAATACTTAATAGGAATCGGAGAAGATTCTTTATAAATATCTTCTGTTAACTTGCTTATTTTCTTGTAGGTTAGGATTGAAATATTTCTATCTTTATCAAATGAATCTATAATAAGCTTAACCTCTTTGGGAAATGCATTATTGATTACGGAAATAATTCCAACTGCTCCTAAGCCTAAAGAAGGTATCATTGAAAGGTCATCAGCACCATATAACACAAAATTCTTATTACATAATAAAGCTATCTTTGTTTGATATGCCAAATCTCCTGAGGCTTCCTTAATACCAACTATATTCGGATGATAAGATAAAAACCGTACTACTTCTTCACTCAAGTGAACTCCTGTTCTCTTTGGAACATTATAGAGCACAATTGGATGATTTACATGATCTGCAATATAGGTAAAATGCTTTAAAAGACCTTCTGTATTACTTTTAATATAATAAGGTGCACTCACTAAATAAGAATCGATATCTAAATCACTAAATAATTCAGCCATTTCTATTGCCTTATTCGGAACATTAGAAATAATACCAACCATCACTTTTATTTTACCATTTAAGTATTCTAAAACATATTCTACAAGCTTTTGTTTTTCACAATCAGATAAGCTTTCAGCTTCAGCAGTAGTTCCTAGCAATAAAATTCCATCTGTTTGATTTTCTAAATGAAACTCTAATAATCGTTTCACTTCATTATAATCTATTTCATTGTCAGCATTAAAAGGTGTCACTAACGCAACAATACTTCCCCTTAACATATTATCACCAGTATTATAATATGATAAAAAAAGAAAAGGAGATACTGAAATCTCCTTTATGATTTAAGCTTTATGAACATCCTTTGCTTGTAGACCTTTTTCGCTTTCAACTACATCAAAGGTAACTTCATCGCCTTCATTTAATGATCTATAACCATCAGCTACTATTGCACTAAAATGAACAAATACTTCCTTGCCCTCTTCAGAAATAATAAAGCCATAGCCTTTTTCAGCATTAAACCATTTAACCTTACCCTTCATAAGATAACTCCTTTCAAACTTTTCTATTTAGAATTATACCTCAAAATCCATTTTCAAGCAAGGTATTTCACCATATTTAGAGCAATTTTTCCATAATTTGATTTTATTTGCTAGTGATAAATTTTATTTGTTGCGTTATAATAATAGGAAGAAAGGAAGATAGTCTGAAAATAAAATAGTTATAATCTAAACACGGGGATAAAAAAGGCATAGTT
>JAMPGQ010000059.1 GCA_023663825.1 Anaeroplasma bactoclasticum | reverse complement strand
AGAAGGATATCATTTCTTTATTTCCTTTTATAGGGTGTTATTTTTTGACGTACACGAAACAAAAAAGGATATAAGTTGCTTCTTATATCCTCATTTTAAATACATCTATAAATTTCGCAAAACCCCCGTAGTGATCAGTGGCAAAATTCATTGATATATCAATATTTTAATGGTGACCTGTACGGGGTTCGAACCCATAAATGCATGCGTGAAAGGCATGTGTGTTAACCGTTTCACCAACAGGCCAATTTGTGTTGCTCATTTATTATATCATAATTCGATTGCAAGTCAACACTTTTTTTTCTTTTTTAAGATTTTAAGCTAAAAAATAAAACAAAAACAAAATGAAAACACTTACATTTTATTTAAAATAATGCTATAATATATATAGTAGATAAGAAAGTAAGAGGAGGAAAAAAAGATGAAATATGTAATTACAATTAGTCGTGAATATGGAAGTGGCGGTCGCTTTATTGGTAAGCTTATTGCTGAAAAACTTGGAATTAGCTTCTATGATTCTGAACTACTTACTAAAGCATCAGACTTGTCAGGAATTTCTAAAACCTGTTTAGAAAATTATGATGAAACAAAGGAAAGTGCATTTTCTTATGCTCAAGGATTATATGGTATGGATATGTCCTTAGGTCAAAAGGTATTTTTAGCTCAATTTGATGCTATAAAGAAAATTGCTAATCAAGAGTCTTGTGTTATTGTTGGACGCTGTGCGGACTATGTTTTAAAGGATAATCCAAATGTTGTTAAGATTTTTATCTGTGCACCATTAGAGGATAAGATTGAGCGTGCAGTTACTTATTATAAGATTAATCCAGCAAAAGCTGCAAGCATCATTGCTAAGAAAAATAAGAAAAGACGCTCTTACTATAACTTTTATACTGATAAGGACTGGGGAAAGCCAGATTCCTATGATTTGTGTATCAATTCTAAAAATGGTATAGAGACAGCAGTAGAAGCTATCTGTGCCTATACTAAGAGAAGGTTTAATTTAGAATAATTCATATTGCCCGTATAAAACGGGCAGTTTTATGTATATGAAAAAAATATGTATTTTGGGTTCTACAGGTGTACTAGGAAAAGAGTTAGTTTCTTACTATAAGAATGAAAACTGTATTGAGGCTAGTCGAAGTTTGGAAAATAGTAAAAATAAAATACAAGTAGATTTGTCTGACTTTAGAAGTGTATGTGACTTTATTGAAAAAATTAGTGCAGAAAAAATAGATATTCTATTTATTAATAGTGGGGTTTATGAACAAAAGAAATATACTTTAGATGGGCAAGAGTATAATTTTATGGTCAATGCCTTTAGTCCATACTATATCACTAAAAGGCTTTTAGAAGTATATCCAAGTTGTAGAATCGTTCTTACCTCCTCAATTAGTATACTTCATGCAAAACAGGAGTTAAATCCAAAGAACTGGAAAAAAATTTATAGAAATACAAAGCTCATTTTGCATCTACTTTTGGGAAGATTAGAAGAACATTTTTCTACATCTATAATTACTTATGCTCATCCAGGAATTGTTCCTTCTAAGCTTTCTTACGGGCTTCATTCTAAGATTGTCAGAAGTTTAATAAGAATATTTGGAAATGCTCCATCTAAGGGAGCTAGTTGTTGTACTGAAGCTTCAAAAGCTTATTTAGATAAAAATTTTTGGATTGCACCTAGTGGAATTTTTAGTTTGCGAGGAAAACCTAAAATAAAAAGAATTAAGAAATCTATGATTTTATCAAATGAAATCAAACAATATGTAAAGCAAGTAGAAAAGGAGCTAGAAGAAAAATATGGGATTTAGTGCTTTAGATTATAGTGTAAGTATAATTGCTTATGAGAAGAAAAAAGTGAAATATGGAATGTCTTGTGCTTGGTGTATGCAGGTAGATTATGATAAAATGGTCTGCTTGTTAGGTGCTCAAAGCGATACAGGTAAGCATATAGAAGTAGGAGATTTAATTGGTATATCTATTATGAGTAAAAATCAAAAGGATATTGCTCTTCATTTTGGAGAAAACCATTCCTCTACATTAGATAAGTTTAAAGGAATAGAGGTAGAACAAAAAGGTTCAATAATTTTAATTCCTAATTCTGCTCGTATGATGCAATGTGAGGTTATAGATGTCCTTCATTTAAAGGAAATAGAAGAAGATCAACTGATCTATGTTCGCATTAAAAAGGGTATAGAGTGTGGCAATGATTTTCTTCATTACGGAGAATTATAATGTATACTATCGATTTGCATTTAAAGAATGAAACAGTAGAAACAGCTTGTTACAACCTGATGGAAAATATCAAACTTGCAAGAACATCAAAAGAGCGTGTTTTATGCTTAATTGTAGGATATGGTAGCACAGGCGGTACACATAAAATTAAAACCGCTGTTTTAAATCGTCTTACAGAATTAAAGGAAAAGAATCAAGTAAAGGGATTTATTGAGGGAAATGAGATTGATATTTTCAATCCTAAGTATTTATCCTTAAAGGGACGAGAGCTTATTCCAAAAGGAAATTATAATAAAGGTGAGATTATCGTCATTTTATAGAATTTGCTTTTTTTAACGCTTTAATAGTTTTACTATTAAGGCGTTTTGTGCTATAATGAATTGGTTTTTAAGGAAAGTGGTTATTATGAAGGAAATTAAACAATTTGATGTTGTAATCCTAGGTGGAGGTCTTGCAGGTATTTATGCTGCATTATCTATTGATTCAAATTTACATATAGGTTTATTTTTAAAGGACGCTATTGAAAGAGGATCATCCAATTTAGCTCAGGGTGGTATTGCTGCTGAGGTAGTATGGGATGAGGATAAGATAGAAGAACACTATGAGGATACTTTGCGTGCTGGTGGATATTTAAATGATAAATCTGCAACAAGAATTTTAGTAGAGGAAGCAGGAAAGCATATTCAAAAACTTTTATCCTTTGGAGTTCATTTTGATAAAAATCCTGATGGTTCTTTAGTTACAACTCTTGAAGGTGGTCATCGAAGCAGAAGAATTCTTCATGCAGGTGGAGATGATACTGGGGCTCATGTGATGAGAGATCTAAGAGAGGCTTTATATAAGCAAAGCAATATAGATGTTTTTGAAAATGAAATGGCGATTGAAATCCTTCATAATGAAAATAAAGCCTTAGGTGTTATCGTGATTAATCCTTTAAATGAAGAGGTGTATGTATTAGCCAATCGTATCATCCTAGCTACTGGAGGGATTGGTGGAATTTATAAAAAGTCTACAAATGAAAAAATTGCTTGTGGAGATGGAATTGCTATGGCGTATCGTGCAGGTGTGAAAATAAAGAATATGGAATTTGTTCAGTTTCATCCAACAGGATTTTATGTTGAAGACCAAATAGGTAAAACCTTTTTGATTAGTGAAGCAGTACGTGGCGAAGGTGGTATTTTAAGAAATATAGAAGGCTTTCGCTTTATGGAAAAATATGATAAAGAGCGTATGGAACTAGCTCCAAGAGATGTAGTATCTCAGGCAATTTATCGTGAGATGTTCGATACATGGAGTGATCATGTTTATTTAGACATTACACATCAACCTAAGGAATTTTTAATGAAACGATTTCCAACAATATATAATCATTGTTTAGAATATGGAATTGATATTTCAAAAGACTATATACCAGTAGCTCCTGTTGAACATTTCTTATGTGGTGGTATTGATACGGACATTAATGGTAGAACAAGTATGGAAAATCTTTATGCTGTAGGAGAGTGTGCCAATACGGGTGTCCATGGGGCAAATCGTCTTGCCTCTAACTCACTTCTAGAATGCATTGTTTTTGCAGGAAGAGTTGCAGATGAAATCAATAAAGATAAAGAAATTTTTGGAAAAATTGATGTTATCTTACCAGATATGGTATTCACTCATAAGAAATACAATTTCAAGGATATCAGATTAGAAATACGTGATGTGATGAGTAAGTATGTTTTTATTGTGCGTACTTTAGAAAACTTACTTCTTGCAAAGAAACTTCTTACAAAGCATTATAACAACTTAAAGAAGATTCAAGTATTTTCTAGATACTATTATGAAACAATTAATATGGTAACTGTTGCGTTACTTATCATTGATCAAGCACTTGCTAGAAAGGATTCAATTGGATGTCATTTCCGTTTGAATTAAGGTGAAGTTATGCAAAATGAAATTTTAGATATTATCCAAAGAGCACTAAAGGAAGATATGCCAAAAGGAGATATTACGACAGATAATTTGATTCCAGATAAACATCAATCTAAGGCTTATTTTATTGCGAAAGAGGATGGAATACTTTCAGGTATAGAGGTCGTTGAAGAAGTATTTAAAGCTGTGGGTGGAAGCTTTACTTTGTCCTTTGATGTGAAATCAGGAGATGCTGTAAAGAATAAGCAAGTCTTAGGAACTGTTGAAGGAGACACAAAAACTATCCTTAAGGCTGAACGTGTGTCCTTAAATCTTTTACAGCGTATGAGTGGTATTGCCACAACCACGCATGCATATGTAGAAAAACTAAAGGGCAGTTGTAAAATTTTAGATACAAGAAAAACTACGCCGAATTTAAGAATTTTAGAAAAACAAGCAGTAAAAGATGGTGGCGGAACAAATCATAGGTATTGTTTATCTGATATGGTTATGATTAAGGACAACCATATAGATGCAGTGGGTTCTATATCAAGGGCTGTAGCCATTGCTAAAGAAAAGACTAAAGGGGTTCAAATTGAGGTAGAAGTAGAAACCTATGAACAATTTTTAGAGGCTTTAAATACAAAATGTGATATTATTATGCTAGATAATATGTCTAATGAGCTTATGCTTAAATGTGTTTTGAAAAATAATCATCTTAAAAAGCTTGAGGCCTCTGGAAATATGAATTTAAATCGGATTGAGGAAGTATCCAATTTAGGAGTAGATTTTATTTCTGTTGGTGCATTAACTCATTCTGTAAAGTCCTTGGATATATCTTTAAAGTTTCATAAGGAGTAAAACTATGGATTATGTAAATGAAATTAAAAGATTAAAAACAGAAAAAAATGCGGTTATCTTAGCTCATTATTATCAAGAAAAAGAAATCCAGGATATTGCAGATTATTTAGGAGATAGTCTAAATTTGGCTCAGATAGCTATGAAAACATCTGCAGATATCATTGTTTTTTGTGGTGTACATTTTATGGCAGAAACTGCAAAGATATTAAATCCTTCTAAAAAGGTATTATTACCTGTGATGAAGGCAGGATGTTTAATGGCAAATATGATTACACCAGTTGCCTTACAAGAGTATAAAGAGAACCACCCAAATACTAAAATCATTACTTATGTGAATAGTCCCGCAAGTGTTAAAGCATTAAGTGATTGTATCTGTACATCAACAAATGCGATTAAGATAATCCATCATTATTTAAATCAGGGAGATTCTATTTTATATTGTCCAGATCAAAATTTAGGAAAATATGCTATGAAGCAAGGAAATGTTACCTTTGATGTTTGGAATGGCTGTTGTCCAATTCATCATTACTTAGATGCTAACAAGATAGTAAGCTTAAAGAAAGAATACCCAACTGCCAAGGTATTAGCTCATCCTGAATGTCAAAAAGCTATATTAGAGCTTGCAGATTATGTTGGTTCAACAAAACAGCTTTTAGATTATGCAATTCATAGTAAGGATAATACTTTCATTATTGCAACAGAAAAAGGAATAATTCATGCAATGGAACGTGCTTGTCCAAATAAAACTTTTCTTCTTGCAAGTCCAAGCCTTTCTTGTGGTCATATGAAGTATACGACACTAAAAGAGGTATATGAGGTTTTAAAAGATGAATCCAATGAAATTTTTGTTGATGATACTATCGCAAAAAATGCGAAAAGGGCATTAGATCAAATGCTTAAGCTTTCTTAAGCTTTAAGGAGAATTATATGAGTGTATTAAAGGTGACAGATGCTTCCTTTTCCTTTGGAAATAGAACCATTCTAGAAAACGCTAGCTTTGTCCTACAAAAGGGCGAACATGTAGGTCTAATTGGTTTAAATGGAGAAGGAAAGACAACGTTTATAAAAATGATTACAGGCTCTCTTAGTCCTGATGGTGGTAAGATTGAATGGTGCAAAAGAATTACAACAGGATATCTAGATCAATATACAACCCTAACTAAAGGTAAAACCATAAGAGAGGTTTTAAGAGAAGCCTTTCAGCATATGTATGATTTAGAAAAAGAGTTAAATCAAATGTATGAAAAAATGTGTGATTGTACAGAAGAGGAAATGACTGCTTTATTGGATGAAACAGGTGAGATTCAGTCTGAACTAGAATCTTCAGGCTTCTATTCTTTAGAAGCTAAAATAGAAGAGGTGGCCAATGGCTTAGGTCTAGGCGAAATAGGGTTAGACCATGATGTAGCTGATTTATCTGGTGGACAGCGATCAAAGGTTCTTTTAACAAAACTTTTGCTTGCTCAGCCTATGATTTTGATTCTAGATGAGCCTACAAACTTTTTAGATGAGGTCCAGGTAACATGGCTAAGAAATTATTTGTCTAATTATGAAAATGCTTTTATTCTAGTTTCCCATGATGTTCCTTTTTTAAATAGTGTAATTAATGTCATCTATCATATGGAGGATGGTACTCTTACCCGCTATACTGGAAATTATGATGGCTTTATGCAGATGTATGAGTTAAAGAAAAGACAACAAAATATAGCTTATGAGAAGCAACAAAAGGAAATTAAAGACTTAAAAGAATTTATTGCCAAAAATAAAGCAAGAGTTGCAACAACGGATCTTGCTAAATCTAGACAGCGTAGACTTGATAAAATGGAAATCATAGATAAAGCTAAAGAACAAGTTAAGCCAAACTTCAAATTTAAGGAATGTGGAGCCTCAGGCAAATTTGTGATTACAGCTAAGGATTTAGTTATTGGCTATTCTGAACCATTATCAGCTAAACTGAACTTTACGATAGAACGTGGAAAAAAGGTTATTATAAAGGGAGCCAATGGTATTGGTAAAACAACATTATTAAAAACTCTTTTAGGACTTTTACCTCCACTATCAGGGGAATGTACTTTGGATTATAATATTCATTATGGCTATTTTGCTCAAGAAGAATCAGAATCTAAAGACACAGCTTTAGATGAGATTTGGAATGAATATCCAGCTATGACAAATGCAGAGGTTCGTGGAGCCTTAGCTGCCTGTGGATTAAATAAAGATAAAATAGAATCGTTAATGATGGTATTATCTGGAGGAGAAGCGGCTAAGGTAAGATTGTGTAAGATTATGCTTAAAGAGTGTAATACACTGATTTTAGATGAGCCCACCAATCATTTAGATGTTTTAGCTAAGGAGGCCTTAAAGGAAGCATTACTTGCCTTTAAAGGAACTATTGTCTTAGTTTGTCATGAAAAGGAGTTCTATGAAGGATTAGTAAGTGATGTCATAGATGCAGAAAAGTGGACTACAAAAATTCTATAGTTTACTAAAATAAGATTTATATAGTAATAAAATTTCTGAGGTGGTTTTGAATATGCTCAAAGAATTTCAAAATGTAAAAGTGAATTATGAGGCAGATGCTTTAGTTGAAATTAGGGATAAAACCTATAAGATACATGACTGTATTGAAGGAGAAGATATTTTAGTTGAGACAGAAGGAAAATATCCTACTCTTTCTAAAGTCTTAAAACCAAGTGTGCATCGTATTAAAGATGGATGCCCTTATCAAAAGGAATGTGGTGGTTGTCAGTTTATGCATATGGAATATTCCTATGAAGTTGAGCAAAAAAAGAAATTCTTGCAGGATTTATTTCAAGGTATCAAAGGTATTCCTGGAATTGAAGTTTTTTCTACCTTTGAACCAACCTACTATCGAAATAAAAGTCAAATGACCTATAAGCTTTCTAAAACAAAGAAAGTTGTATGTGGCTTTTATGAGGAATACTCTCATAGACTCATTACTGTAGAAGATTGTATGCTACAATCTAAGGCATCAAATAAAGTGATACAAGAACTGAACAAGATCTTATCTAAGCATAAAATAAAACCTTATGATGAGGCTACAAGAACTGGTGTATTGCGTCATGTCTTAGTTCGTTATGGTTTTCAAACCAAAGAGCTTATGCTTGTATTAGTTACTAATGGAGAGATGTTTCCAGGAAGAAGTAATGTAGTAAAAGATTTACTTAAACTGAATTTAAATATTACTACAATTGTTCAAAATTATAATGCAAGAGACACTTCTATAGTTTTAGGAGATAAAAATAAAGTACTTTATGGAACTGGATTTATTTATGAACTGGTAGGAGATTATAAATTTAAAATCTCTCCAAATAGCTTTTTTCAAGTCAACTCCTTAGGAATGAAGAAGCTCTATTCTTTAGCCATAAATTCAGCTCAAATTAAAAATACAGATATTGTAGTAGATGCTTATTGTGGAGTTGGTACAATTTCTATCTTTGCATCTAAATATGCTAAAGAAGTCATTGGAGTAGAACTCAATAAGCAAGCTGTACAAGATGCAAATATGAATGCTAGGATTAATAAAATCCAAAATGTCAGCTTTATTTGTGATGATGCGACAAATTATATTACAAATGCTGCTAAGAATCGAACAAAACTGGATTGTCTAATTATGGATCCACCAAGAGAAGGTTCTACACCTCAGTTCATTAATGCCATAAGCTATCTAAAGCCTAGAACAGTGATTTATATTTCTTGCAATCCTTTAACCCTTAAAAGAGATTTAAGCTTATTTAAGGATTCCTATCAAATTATAACTATTGCTGGCTATGACAATTTTCCTAGGACAAAGCATATTGAGGTGATCACATTACTAGAACTAAGAAAATAAAAATGAAACCTAAAAATACGCCTGAATATCAAGATATTTTTAGGTTTTTTCTTTTGAAATAGAAACCTTTATTTTTCATCTGTTCTTAATGTAATACAATCAACCTCGTGTTGGCACCCCTTAAAAACAAATAGATAAAAGGCCTCAGCCTCGTTCTACGGAATAGAAGATGACTAGATGGAACTTCTAGTTTTTAAAACACATACGGCCCTGTCTTTTTGAAAATGTAAGATGACAAAATAAAATACAAATTAAATATGCTTTTTATTATTAATGTGATATAATTGATTTAAATAAAGCAAATAAATAGATAATATATTGTTTGTTATTAGAAAGTAAGGTGTAGAAAAATGAGTATTTTTATAGAAGGCATTGTTGTTGCAAAATCAAGAAAAAATTCTGGGTATTGTGTTGTTGTTTTTGATTTAGAAGGCATGTATTTCATCGCATCATATCTAATGAATTTGGAACTCGAGATGGTGAGTTGAGTGATAACCATTGTCTTACTGAAGATGGTAAACCCATTTCTAATCTAGATGTAATTTCCCTTAGTGTTAAATCTTTAGAATATGTATATGATGATTTGCAAAAAGAAAATCTAGTTTTAGATGCTAGTTATAGAATGAAAATAATTAGAAAAACTGATAAAACTGAATTGGTCCAATTATTTGGAGAAAGGAATTTGAATCTGATGCCAGAGATTTTTAGAAATCAGTGGGGAAGTATGACACTTTTTGAAGCTCATCAATGCACACGTTCATTTATGCTTGCTAGGGTATTTGGCTTAGAATTTTACTCTGCACCAAATAAGAATGGAGAAAATACATGTAAATGTTCATTCAAGTATAATGGAATAGAATATAAAGATATAAGTATAACAATTAGCAAAACTAAGGAAGAAGATATTTTAAAGTATGCTGGAAAACGTTATCCAAACGGATTGGTTGGATTTAGTTTTGGACATCCATATGAAGAAAAATGCTTTAAGTACTTGTGTTCTTTTTTAGGCGTTTTATCATGGAAAAAATAAAAGGAGGATTAAAAATGCCAGATCTATATACGATTGGATATGCGAATAAAAAAATAGATGATTTTTTAAGTATATTAAAATTCAATCAAATCAATTGTTTAATTGATGTAAGAACTATGCCTTTATCTAGTCAATTTCCTGAATATGATGAAAAGACACTAAAAAAAATATTAAATTCTAATGGTATTATTTATATGTCATTTAAACGAGAATTTGGAGCAAGAAGATTTGAAAATGAAGTATACGAAAAAATCAAAATGTTTGATGATTCTTTTGTTGAAGTCGTTATATTTAAAAAAGTTTACGAATTAGATATTTTTAAACAAGGTGTAAGAAGAGTAGAACGAGGCATTGAGCAAGGATACAAAATATGTTTTTTGTGCTCTGAGAAGTATGCATATGATTGTCATAGATGTATAATGGTTGGTGAATATTTTAATCAATTAGGATATAAACTTAACCATATTATTGATTCAAGTAATTATTTAAACCAAAATAATATTGATGATTCTCTTAAAAAAAATTTTTATATTCAAAAACAAAAATTTGATAAATTTCATAGTGAAGATTTGAAAAAACTCACATATGGTGGTGGATTATTTGAAACAGAAAATAATTTAGATGAATCATTTAACTATTGGCATGATTTCTTTGAAACATTCACACGCGAAAAATCCATATATCTAAGAAATCTAGAAATAGGTTATAAGAAAGGCAAAGAAGAAAATGAATAATATTTACACAATTGGTTTTACCAAAAAGGATGCTAAAACGTTTTTTGATTTACTGAAAAACAATGGTGTCACATTAGTTGTTGATGTTAGACTTAATAATACATCACAATTGTCTGGATTTTCTAAATATCCGGACATCAAATATTTTTTATTAAAATGCGCAAAATGCCAGTATAAATCAGATAAGAATTTCTCTCCAGAAGAAACAACCTTAAATGATTATAAAAAGAAAAAAATAAATTGGGAAGAGTATGTTATTCAATTTGATAAAACTATGAATAAAAGATATATAAAAGAATATATTAAAGATAATTATTCTAATATAGTAGAAAAAGAAACAATTTGTTTTTTGTGCAGTGAAGAAACTGCTCAGTATTGTCACAGACGACTTGTCGCTGAGTTTTTTGCAGAAATATTTAAGTTTAATGTTATTCATTTGGTTTAACGCTATATGCATAGTTTATTAAAAGAAGAAAGAGTAGTTATTGCTAATAGTAAAATAGAAGTAATCAAAAACTCAAATAAAATCCAACAATTAAGATGATTGTTATTGCAATAAAATCTTGCTTTTTTGTTTGAATCCTCTAAATTTTACTGTATGTTAGGATGAAATTGAATTACAAAGGAATATATGAATAACAAACGAGGATATATGTTTTTGTAAATAGATGTAGTTAATATTTTATAGCAGGATATGATGTGGTATTATTTAAATAATGACATTCTAATGTTCTAGTATTTTATAGATGATACGTATTTAGGAACAATATCATTATTATGTCGTAAATAACTATTTTCGAGCTCAAAACTTCTATTTTTTTAGGATTTTGGACACTAATTTCCTTCGAATAAGGGATAGAAGTAAGTATTACTCAGTAATATGTCTAAAGCTGATAGTTCATCCTATGCTTTAAACCAAAATTTATAACTGATTAAGTCATTAGACATAAGGGTAAACACTTATATTTAATGACTTTTTTAATTTTATATACTTGCGTTTAGATAAGAAAATGTCCAGTAAAGTGAAGAAGATTACTTTTTCACTCTATTTTTTTATCTT
This sequence comes from Anaeroplasma bactoclasticum, assembly GCA_023663825.1. GTDB lineage: Bacteria > Bacillota_I > Bacilli_A > Acholeplasmatales > Anaeroplasmataceae > Pelethenecus > Pelethenecus bactoclasticus_A. The sequence goes on along the minus strand of JAMPGQ010000059.1, from coordinate 1,040 downwards.
TTATACTTCACAAAGCCTCAAATCTTTCCAGTATAAATGAAGAACTAAATGTATTTCAATATCACCCATATCTTATTCAACTAAACCACATTTAGTGACAAGTGCAGAAATGGTTAAAAAAATAAAACAGCCATTTAAGCTGTTTCATACTTATCTAAAAACTCTCTAGGGGTAAGGATTTCAGGGTGCTTTATTGAAGTTGCCTTGAAATCCTCGTCTCCTGTAAGAAGAATATCTACATTATAAAGAATGGCTGAGTAAAGAATTGGATAATCCTTAGAATCTCTAATGTCATACAAAGAAGAATCCATATGTTCTGGAGTATGAGCATATTCATATTCGAGTTGTGTTAAAAACACATAAAAATCATGTAATCAATGGGGAAATTTTTTTAATATGACTCGTTTTATCTCATCAATCACTTAAGAACATAAAACAATTTGATGATAAGAGGCTAAAATGTTAAAGGCTTTTCCTGTTGTTCCATTTGGAAAGAAGAATGCTGAAAATAAAATATTCTATCTAGCATTACACGCATTACTTATTTTCCTCATTTCTAAACTCCTTAATCATTTTTACAACATCCTCATCTGATGTGAAACCTAATTTTTCAGCCTCACCTACAAAAGCAGACTGAATGTTTTTTAATGCAATAAAACTAGAGTTCATAATATAAAATCTACCCTGCTCATCTGTAACAAAAGCAACCTTACTACCTTCTTCTAGTTTTAACGCCTTACGAATATAAGGATTTATCCTCTCTTTCAGCTACACCTAAAAGAATAATACCACCATGAGTATTAGAAAAACTACTATAGGTTTCCCAAATAGAAGAAGGAAGTCCACCTCTAGCTGATTTTACTTCTAATTGATTATTTTCTTTTAATGCATACAACTTATTGATATCAAACATATAGTCATCACATCCTATAAAGCATTTTACCATAAAACACTTGAATTATCTATTCTTAATTACAATATATTTGAGTTCCCCCATTTTTTAATTCAAGTAGATAAATTCGAGTTTTGCTTATTGAATT
>JAMPGQ010000058.1 GCA_023663825.1 Anaeroplasma bactoclasticum | reverse complement strand
TAGATTTATCATTATAGATGATACCATCTATTTATGTGGTTCTTCTATTAAGGATGTTGGTAAGAAGAGATTTATTTTAACTAAAATTGATTTCGTAACAATTGAAAATATTATCTAATATGTATTCTTAAACAATAGTGGCCTTTCTCATTCTAGAAATTACTTCCTTTTTGATATCATTCAGAATAGTTTCGTTTTCATAATTTCTTAAAGCCTTGTCAATCCATCTAGCAATTATCCTACAATCTTCTTCTATAAATCCTCTAGTCGTAATGGCTGCTGTACCTAATCTTAGTCCAGAGGTAATTGTTGGTTTTTGTGTATCATTAGGAATAGCATTTTTATTACAAGTAATATTTACTGAATATAAAATATCTTCTGCTTGTTTTCCTGTTACTCCAACACTATTAAAAATGTCAACCAATACCAAATGATTATCTGTTCCACCAGAAATTAATTTATACCCTAGCTTTGATAGTTCATCTGCTAATGCTCTACAATTTAAGATGACTTGCTTGGCATATTCTTTAAACTCCGGAGCTAAAGCTTCTTTAAACGCTACCGCTTTTGCTGAAATTACATGCATTAAGGGGCCACCTTGTATCCCTGGGAATACATAAGAATTTACCCTTTTAGCAATTTCTTTATTATTAGTTAAAATCATACCTCCACGAGGACCACGCAATGTTTTATGTGTAGTAGTTGTTACAATATCCGCATACTCCATTGGATTTGGATGCAACCCTGCAGCAACTAATCCAGCAATGTGCGCCATATCGACCATAAGATAGGCTCCTACAGAATCTGCAATTTTTCTAAATCTTTTAAAATCAATTATTCTAGAATAAGCGCTAGCTCCTGCAACAATAAGCTTAGGATGAACCTCTTTAGCAATCCGTTCTACTTCTTCATAGTCAATATAACCATTTTCATCTAGCCCATAAGAATAGGCTTTATATAACTTGCCACTAAAGCTTTTATCATAGCCATGAGTCAAATGCCCTCCTGCATCCAAAGACATACCTAAAATTACATCACCCACAGATAGTAATGCTCCATAGGCGCCCATATTTGCAGTAGACCCTGAATGTGGCTGTACATTTGCATATTTTGCATTAAACAACTTACATGCCCTCTCTACAGCAATATTTTCCACTTCATCTATAAACTCACAACCACCATAATATCTTCTCCCACTATATCCTTCTGCATACTTATTTGTAAGAATACTTCCCTGTGCCTCTAAAACGGCATTAGACACAAAGTTTTCAGAAGCGATAAGCTCTATATGATACTTTTGTCTTTCTTCTTCTTTTTCTATTGCAGAATATAATTCTTGATCCTCTTTTAAATGTTTCATTATTTTCTCCTCGTATAAAATATAGGATAATCTGTATGATTATCCCATATATATTCTATTATACTTCTATATTATTTAAATTATGTTCACATGTTTTCCTAACAATAGCATAAAAAATAATAGCTATTCCTAAAACAAGCAACATTGCCAATATTGCCCCGATAATAAAGTATCCAAATAACCCTGGAACGATTAATACAATACATAGCATAATTGTATATGCAAAATCAATCAGCATAGAAATCAACATTCCTGCAGAATTCTTTACTGCCTCCGTTTCATTAGACCATTTTAATTTATAAAACATTGTGTTAATCCAAAATCCAATACAACACATACTAAATAAATAGATTTGAGGCAAAACAAATGTAGTAAAGATGTTAATAAAATTCTTTTCAATATAAATTGTTAAAACACTAGATGCTACTAATACAAATGGCATCAATATGATATATGACATAAAAATCTTACTCTTAGCATATTGCTTATAGTTGATTGGTAAAGACTTCATTTGCCACATCGTTTTTCCTTCAAAGTTAACAGCCACTGCAGAAGGAACAGACATACCAACACACCAAACAATCAATAACACAAAATATGGAGCCATCATATTTAAAATATCCATTGCCTCTGGGTCATCTATAGACTTAAAAGTAACAACCATAACAATTATACACAATGTAGCAATGATTCCGCCCGTAATCGTATTTAATAAATACATTTTAGAAGAGAAATAACGCTTAAAATCTAAAACTAATAAAGCTTTAAATTGACCCTTTTGTTTAATTTCCTTCTCCACATATTTCTGATGTGATTTTGTTGCGGTCATTAGGAAATGGATTGGGTCATAGCACTTTGCAAACAACCAAATCATCCCTCCTAATAACAAAAGGTGAATTCCTATATATAAAAGATATGACAAACCTGTAAGCTGTAGAGTCAAAAGCTTTGTAGATGGATTAAACCAACCAAATATATTTAAAAGTGATAATATTCCAGTTAAATCCGTTTCCTCTCCGTTCCCACTGCTATTTAAGATGAAGGAAGAATACATAACTACACCTAGAAAAGCTACATAGAAAATAACAGATATAACATTCCCAAATCTAAAATGATCAGATATAAAACTAACAATTGTTCCAAAGATTCCTGCAAGCAATAAAGGAATAATCGGAGAAAATAAAATCAATAATAATCCTTCCAATAACCATAGGGGTTGTTTCCCAATAATGGTGACCATTGCGGTTGCTGGCAAAACAAATATGATAGCATAAAACACTTGCATCAAATATAGACTTGCTAGCTTTATGAAAATAATGCTCTTTTTGGAAATTGGAAGAGATGCTAATAAATCATAATCATTTCCACCAAATAATGTGCCCTTTACTTTTGTTATTCCAGTAACCAATGCCAACATAGAGGAAAGTCCTGTCATTGCGTAAAGAACAAGATTGATTTGGTCTTTATATCCACCACTATACAATGCTATACTAAAAATGAAACTATAAATTCCAGATAATAAAGAACCAAATACAAAAATCAAAATAAGCGGTACAAGAATGGATGCATTTTTAGCTTTGTCCTTCCTTCTAAAATCAAAGCTCTGAGATAAACCAACCTTAAATAAGGCATTAAAAGATTTACTCATTGAATAACTCCAAGAATACATTTTCTAAAGACGTATCCCCACGTACTGCCTCTAGTTCTCCGCTTGCTATGATTTTTCCATTCTTTATAATTGCTATCTTATTGCATAACTTTTCTACTACCTCTAGCACATGAGATGAAAAGAAAATCATTGTTCCGCTTGAACAAAGCTCCTTCATAATTTCTTTTAAATCATAGGCAGCCTTTGGATCTAAGCCAACAAAAGGTTCATCTAAAACTAACAGCTTTGGTTTATGCACTAAGGCAGCTATTAATACGATTTTTTGCTTCATACCATGAGAATAGTTTTTAATACTATCTGATAACCTTTCAGTAATCACAAACATCTCCGCATATTGATGAATTAAAGCGTTTCTTTCTTCCCCTACGCCATAAATATCACAAATAAAATGAATATATGCTATACCACTTAAATTCTCATAGACATCAGGATTATCTGGAACATAGGCCATCTTCTTCTTACAACCAATTGGATCCGTCTTTATAGATACTCCATCTAAAAGAATATCCCCTTCTTCAAATGGATGAATCCCTGTAACACATTTAATTGTTGTAGATTTTCCTGCGCCATTAGGACCAATGAATCCATAGATATCTCCATCTTCAATCGTAAGCGTGATATTATCAATCGCCTTAACCTTTGATTTTTTATAGGTTTTGGAAATAGATTTAATTTCTAACATACTTAACCCTCCTAGTATATTTAGTATATCATTTTTTGAAATTGTTGTCAATTCAAAAAAATTCACAATTATTCCAAAGTTGCGTCTATTGCCACTTTTATTTCCTTTGGAAGCCTTCTACACTCTTCTAAAGAGATTGCAGCTATTGTCACACGTAGTACATTATCCAAAGGAACTATATGTATCTTTCTTTCTACTAATCTTTTATATACATCATCAGGGTTCTGGCAAGGAATGGTTATAAAAAATCCGCACATAAATGATAATGTTTTTAATCCTACTTTTTTACTTTCTTCTATGAATGTGTTTGCTCTAGCAGTAAGCATACTGCTTGCTTGTCTTAATTCTTTTTCAAATAGACTTCTATATTCTTCTGTTAATAATACCTTAGACACCAAATGCATTCCTAAATTTGTAGCCATAGACCATTTCGTTCTGGCAGAAAAAGCATTTGCTGGAGTAAACTCATCTATGACAGATTGTTCTTTAGCCAAAGCCACCTGTGCGCCAATACGTAAACCATAAAGTGCCATTGTCTTAGAACCACTAAAAGCCAAGATAACAAGCACAGAGGAATTTAATCTTTGAAACAATCTAATATTCTTTCTTGTTGCATCAAAGCCCCTGCTATCGTAATCAATATAAGCCATATCATATAAGAGAACAAATGGCATTCCGTCTTCTGTAGCTCTATTTATGATTTCAATAAGATTTTGCCATTCCTCATAACTCATAGTATATCCTGTTGGATTATGACAAGGATCATTAACAACTAAAACAACTCTTTTTTGTTTGGCTTTCAATTCTAAAATTTTATTTTCAACTGATTTTAGATTGAAATGATTTTCTTCAAATAAAGAATAGGTTGTAAATTCAGCAAAGCATTCATAAGCCATTTGCTTATAGTTTCCCCACATATAGTCGGGCAATAGCACCATATCTTTTGGATTTAAATAATTTGCAAAGGTGTTTGCTATAGCACCTGTTCCTCCAGGTGTAGCTATAACAGAACATCTCATTGAAGATAACATTTCATCATAATAATCTTTAAAAATCCAACGCTTTAAAGCTTCATGATAGTCCTTATTTCCAGGAGTTGAGGAATAGGCATATTTTTCCTCAGCAGTTAAATTTTTTAAAACTTCATCCACGCTTTGAAACGTAAATAATTTACCTTTTTCATCATATAACATACCAATCGTAGCATTTACCACACTAGAATCCTTTGCCTTCATTTCTTTGGCTATACCACCCAATACCAATATATTACTTCTATCCTCTTTTAAAATACTGTGATTTGCAAGCAGTTTCATAATCCATCCTCCTACCATCTTCCTTAATTATACTATTTCTAGAACAAGAAAAAAAGACATATCTTGTTTGTTGTTGATATGTCTTTTAAAATTTTTCTTAGTCAATTGTAATTGCTTTTTTGATGTCTTCTTCGTTTTTTCCAATTGTGATAGTTAATATACCATTATCTAGCTTAGCTTTGATATTTGTCTCATCTGCTTTGTCTAAATAATAACTTCTTGAATAGGAATAACGACTTCTTTCTTTACGAATATAATGCTGATTCTTATCCTCTTTATCCTCTTCTTGATTTACAGATAAAGTTAAATATTGATTATTAAAATCTAAATTAATATCCTTTTTATCAACACCAGGAAGATCAACCTTTAATACATATGAATTTTCCGTTTCAACAATATCTGTCTTTAAAGCTTTGTTTGAAAAGAATGAATCCATAAAGAAATTTTGAAAATCATCTACTAAATTATTTTTCTTCTCTTCATTATTTTTTCTAATAAAATACATAATCTTCACTCCAATCTTAGTTTATGCCAAATTCATTAATTTTATTCAATAATGATTTTTCTCTTTGGCTTTTCTTCTGGGGCCTTTGTTAAAATTGTTATAGTTAATAAGCCATTTTCTAATTTAGCCTCAATGGAGTCTTCGTGAATTTCACCAAAGCTTATACTACGTTTTAAATGCGTAGTATCTCTTTCGTTAATCAAGTATTTCTCATTTTCATCCTTTTTACGATCTGCCTCAATCGTTAAAATACCATCTTCAAAATTCATTTGGATATCTTCCTTCTGAATACCTGGCATTTCTGCAATGATTTTAAACCCATTTTTAATTTCCACCATGTCTACAGGAAAGCTCTTATAGCCTCCTTCTCCATAAAAGAAATTATTTAATTCATCAAACACATTATTAAAAATTAACATTTTGTTTCACCCTTTCTGTTTTGGCATTCCGTTGTATTGAGTGCCAATACAACTATAGTATACCACGTTTTTTGGCAATGTCAATAGGAGAGTGCTAATTTTTTATAATTTTTTTAAAAGTTTTTCTGCAAAACTTCCATCATTCATTAAAATAATGGCATCTTCAGTATAAAGAAGCTTCACCGCATCCCCCGCTTTTACCTTTAGAATCTCTATAGCCCTATCTGGCAATTCTAAAAGATTCCCTTCTTTTACTATTATATTTTGAAAATTTCTTTCCATTTTTATCAACTCCTTACGAAACTACTATAGCACAACTTTATACTTTTGTTAAGTCCACATTTTATTTTTTTTAAAAAGAAAACCTTGGCTTTTGCCAAGGGATTCTTCATTCTTCTAACAATTGATTGACTTGTTCTTCACTAAAAATCTTAATGTTATGCTCTTGTAGCAGCTTTGCAGCAACACCTTGCCCGAAAATTTTAATCCCAGAAAAAGTTCCATCATAAATTTTATGAGATCCACAGGAGGGAGAGAACTCTTTTAACAAAGCAAGATGGATATCATTTTTTAACGCAATTGCTAAAGCCTTTTGAGCACCTAAATTAAATTCTTCTGTTACATCCTTTCCTTTATCAGAAAAGACTAGATTCCCTCTGTTTTCACTAGGATCTCTAGGTGTAGTTAATCCACCCATAACCTCTGGGCAAATCAAATACAATTCAAACTTTTCTTCTAATTCAGAAAGTTTAGATAACAAATTATTTCCACCATTGTATTTCGTATTTTTGCCACAAAGACATGCAGATATTAATAATTTTGTTTTCATCATTTAAACATCTCTTCTAATACTATAGTTTGCTTGCGATCTGGTCCTACAGAAAATAAAGAGACTTTTATTTTGGTAAGTTCTTCTATTTTAAGTATATAATTTTGTGCATTTTTAGGTAATGCATCAAAAGAAGTTACATTTGTTATATCTTCCTTCCAACCAGGAAGCTCAATATATACAGGCTTTACTCTAGAAAAATCATATGTTGTTGCAGGGATTGTATTTATTCTTTTCCCATCTAATTCATACGCGTAGCATATTTTTAAAGTCTCTAAGCCGCTTAAAACATCAAAAAGCATTAAGGCTAAATGATTTATACCCGAGATTCTTCTTGCATAATTTAATGCTACACAATCTAAATACCCAACCCTTCTTGGCCGCTTAGTCACTGTGCCATATTCATGACCTCGCTCGCGAATATAGGTTGCCAAAGGTCCTTCTACCTCAGTAGGGAATGGTCCTTCCCCAACACGAGTTGTATAAGCCTTACAAATGCCCAATACTTCTGTAATATATCTAGGGGCAATACCACAATTCAAAGGAACAGAGGCTCCTGTAGGAGAAGATGAGGTGACATATGGATAGGTTCCGTGATCCAAACAAAGCATCACTCCTTGTGCCCCCTCAAATAGAATTTTCGAATTCTTTTTTATTTCCTCTTCCAAAATTAAAGCCGTATCACAAACAAAGGGCTTTAACTGGGAAGCATACTTTGAATATTCATTATACACAGCTTCAAAATCAAACTCTTCTAAGCCTAACATTCTAAGCTCCATATTTTTAATCTCTAATGTTGCTCTAAGCTGTTCTTTAAAAAGCTTTGGGTTGATAAACTCTCCCATGCGAATTCCAATACGATTGGCCTTGTCTGCATAGGCAGGCCCTATTCCTCGCTTTGTAGTACCAATCTTTTTGTCTTTTTTTAAAGATTCAAAAGCCCCATCTAAGGCAGAGTGATAAGGCAAAACAACATGTGCACGATCCGAAATAAATAGTTGAAATTTCTTTATTCCTCTTTCTTCTAAAGTATGCAATTCTTCAAGAGTTTGTTTCGGCTCAATTACCATACCGTTTGCCATAATGTTCTTAATGCTCGGATTAAATATTCCAGAGGGTATACTCCTTAGTGCAAACTTTTGTCCGTCAAAAAGGATCGTATGACCCGCATTGTTTCCTCCTTGGCTACGCACTACAACATCTGCTTCTTGAGCAAGATAGTCAGTGACCTTGCCTTTTCCTTCATCTCCCCATTGTGAACCAACAATTACTAATGTGCTCATATCTTTATCCTACTTTCCTAAACAAAATTTCGTAAATAATGCTGTGATAAGTTCTTCTGATGTAGATTCTCCAGTTATAGCTCCTAAATCATCGAATGCTTGCTTTATATCTATTTCTATTAAATCCACATCAAGCCCACTCAAACATCCTTGGTAGGCTTCTGAAAGTGCCATTTCTGCATGTTCCATCAAATGAATTTGGCGCTGATTTGCTAGAAATCTCCCTTCATCAATATTCACTTGATCAATGCTCATCCTTTTGATAATGTTACTAATCAAAACATCTATTCCCTCTTTTTCTTTTACAGAGATGGTTACCATATCATCTAAAAACACTTTTTGTGTTTTGTCTATCTTATTCCCAACAAGGATTCTAGGCTTGTTTTTTGTTCTATCTAAAAGAAGTGTGTCCTCTTCTTCTAACGGCTGTGAAACATCAAGTACCACAAGAACTAAATCTGCCTGTTCGATTGCTGCAGCACTTCTTTTTATCCCGATTTGTTCTACTAAATCCTCACTTTTATGAATTCCAGCAGTATCTATTAAATGAAGCGTAAGATTATCAATTGTTAATGCTCCTTCTACCAAATCCCTTGTTGTTCCTGGAATATCTGTAACAATAGCCTTATCTTCATTTAATAGCATATTGAGCAAACTCGACTTCCCCACGTTTGGCTTACCTACTATAGCCGTTTTAATTCCATGAATTGCAAGATTAGTTATTCTAGAATTTCTTAAAATTTCTCTCATTTGTTTTTGCATATCAAGCAACACTGGTCTAAGGTATTCGTTAGTAACCAATATGCTATCCTCATATTCAGGATAATCTATATTTACTTCAATTTTTGCTAATACATCTAAAAGACAATCTCTAAAGTGGTGTATCAATTTGGTTGTAGATTGCTTTAACGAATTTTGAGCAGCCTTTAATGCGATTTCATTTTCAGCATGAATAATATCCATAATTGCTTCTGCTTGAGTCAAATCAATTCGCTTGTTTAAAAAAGCTCTTTTTGAAAACTCCCCTGGTTCTGCCATTCTAAATCCATTTTTTAATAAAACCCTAACAATTTTATTTGTAACTATTATTCCACCATGACAATTGATTTCTACCATGTTTTCTCCATCAAAAGACTTTGGAGCTATGTATATATTACAAAGAACTTCATCTATCACTTCTTTCCCATCCAAAATATGCCCATAATGAATCGTATGAGAGGAAGCTTTTCTTAAATCCGTTCCTTTAAATATTTTATTTACTAAGCTTATCGCTTCAGGCCCACTACAGCGTATAATAGCTATAGCAGCTATACCATACGGTGTGGCTAAAGCACATATGTTATCCATCATAATATGCACCTCTTAAATATGATACTATTATATATGATTTTTCTTTGTTTTTCTACCGAAAAAGCAAGTTACTTAAACAAAAGAAATAAATTTATTTACTCAAGGAGGTGAAAACCTCTAATTTAGTGATTATAAAAGCTATGCTATATTTCTATAGCTTAACTTCTACTCTACTAGGGTTTGTTAGCCCTCTTGCAACATAAAGCCTAAATATTTAGACTATTGTTACAGAAATGGAACTGTTTAGTTAGGAAGAATAAAGTAATCCTTTTTTAAATTTACTAAAAAACAAATAAAGGATTTGATTTTTAAACCAAATCCATTTCTTTTTACAATTAAAAATGCTTTAAAGCATTGACTTATTTAATTATTTCGTTTTTGTATATCGATAAAAAGATGCTTCACTTACTACTAATTACCAAAAGCATAATTAAAATCTTTTTTGTTAGAATCTAAAACCTTCCATATTATTTCTACTACTAATAATAGGAGTGAAAACACCATAAAAATAATAACATTACTAGAAATCATAGATTGTAAAATCTTTGCAAATTCTTCAAAAGAGGTTCCTTCACTCATATCCAAAAGTGTCACATCCTTTAATATCATTGAAGCAGTTATACAAGAAAGTGTTAAAAAAGAAACTGCCATTAACATAAATGTAATGCCACAACAAAGGCTTGCCTTTGGCATTTCTTCTTTGTTTTTTGTTCCTCTTTTAATAAAGAAAATCAAACTTATCACCACGAAGACAATCATAAATACAAGCATTATCGTACTCATAACTAAAGATTGAATTTGGGTGCTTGATATAGACCCTTGAGATTGTTTCGTTATTCCAGCAAGACAATATGCATATTTAAAATACTCTAGATTTGACATTATAAGGTTTAGATTTACTCCTTCATAATTAACAAAAATTTCAGCAAAACTAATGGCAACATTAAACACCAAAACAACAATTGATGATGTCTCTATTATTTTAAAAACCCTATTCCTTATTTCTTTTGTCCTACAGCCTTCTACACGCCGAATTATAATTTGTACAATAGGATTTCCTATCATCCATATTAAACCTATACAAACAGCAGATAAAACAAAAGCCCCATAGCCATATCCCAAACTAATGCTTGTTTCATAAAAAGAAATATTGATTTTGAAATGATTTAAGCTAACAATCAATAGTCCAGCAAGCAAAAAGCCTGTAGCCAATACTGAATAGCGGTCTAAATTAGGCAACTGTCTTTTTAATCCAGATCGAACTGATTTGACAACAGCAATAATAAATACAACACCACATCCAATCACAGCTGTAAGAATTCCAAACAACATTACAATGTTAGATACAAGGTATGCAGCCTTAGCATAAGCACCAATTCCTTGAACAATTATGCTGTTATCCACATTAGAAATGTTTTTAATTACTTGAACTAAATTTAAACCTGTGTCATCAATTTTTTTGGTTAAAGTAGAATTGCCAATAAGATCCATTAAAGTTTTGCCTAATCCATCTAAATCCATAAAATTTGTAAATGAAGCTATAAAGCAATATAGTATAATAAATCCACACATGCACAAAGAGATAATCTTAAATACAGAATTCGTAACATTCCTAATTTTTTTCTTATTCAGTGATGTACCACAAGCCTTACAATAATTTGCTTCTTTTTTATTTTCCACTCCACAAGAAGGACAAATGTTTTTTATTTCTAATGGCTTGCCACAGGCTTTACAAAACTTAGCATTCTCAAGGTTTTCTTTTCCACATTCCTTACATATCATAAGCCTCTATCTCCTTTTTGTTTTCAATGTTTTTATTCATAATTAGCCAAACAATCTCTAAAGAAAGTAACAATAGTGAAAATACAACAAAAACAATTATGCTTGCACCAATTTGGCTAGATAAGCTTTCAGTTTGTCCCATTAACATCTGAAATACTCCACCTTTGCTGGCAAAAACATGGGTTGCTACTATAGTCAAAGTCAACTCTGTAACCGCCATAACAACTAACAAAATAGCCATTCCTAAGCTTGCTTTGATTTTGTTAGTTGTGTTTTTTAATCGGAAAAAAATAAAAATAACACCAACAACAAGAATTACAATAAAGGTGATAAGAATTGCCATTGTCAAATAATAACCTCCTGCTACACTAGAGGTGGCAAAAACAAAATCAACATCGCCTGTTTGATTATAAACAGCTTGCGATAAGTTAGTAAACAATGCTGCAATTGATATGTTGCTTGTATATTTACCTTGAACTCCATTCCACATTTCTTCTGTTCTTACAAAAGTTAAAAAGGAACTGCATAGATTAAACAAAATAACACACAGCAATATAGCTTCACCAAATTTAAAAGCACGATTGAAAATTTCTTTTTTTGTTAATCCATTTATAAAATCTAAAACAAAATGGCAAATATAATTTAAAAAATACCATGCCAAGCCTACACTGACAGCTGCTAAAACAACGCCACCATATTTCATTGTATAAGCACTTGAAACAATCGTTGTCATAGATGAATTTGACGTAAATAGTAAACTTGAAAGAAGCATTCCTCCAAGTAGTGAAATAGTTGCTAGTAAGCCTTGACAATCTAAATCAGGTATTTTCTTTTTCATGCCTGAAAGAATTGCTTTCACCCCGCCCCAAATCAACGCTATAGTACAGCCTATAAGAGCTATACTTATTCCAATAATACAAATTATATCTGGTAAAATTTTTCCTAACATGTAAAAATCAGCACCATAAGTTCCTGCTGGTTTAGCTTTAAAGGCGTCAAGATCTTTTATGAAATCAAATAAACTCAGTCCTTTACCATATAACGTAAGGAATGGAGCAAAGCAAGAAGCAAAGGAAAATAAAAGAATAAAAGCAGCTATACTTGCAGCAATAATTTTAAAAACCATCTTTCCTAAGCTTAAGCAATGTTCTTTAGAAAAAGAGTCACATTTAGGAACTGATTTAAAAAGGGCATGTCCGCATTCCTTACAAAATTTTGAATCTACATCATTTTCCACTCCACAAGAAGAGCAAATCAGTTTTTCATCCAACCTCCTTCCACAGTTTATACAATACACTGCATCCTCATCATTTTCGGTACTACAATATTTACAATTCATAAATAAAACTCCTTTCGTTTTTTATAATTAAAATACCCAAAATATAGAATAAATAATCTGAGGACTTACTTTGCTAATAAATGGATAAAACAAGCTTTATACAAAAGAGATTTTAATGTAAATATTAGCAAATGCCCCCTTTTTGTACTATATTTTTATTATACCCCCCCCCCCGTA
>JAMPGQ010000057.1 GCA_023663825.1 Anaeroplasma bactoclasticum | reverse complement strand
ACCTCATGGATTTTTGCCTTTTTATACCCTTATTTAATTTTGGGGAAACTCAAAATAATTTTTCTTTGATTTGAGTTCTCCCATTATTTAATTCAAGTAAAAATTAGTTTTTTAGTATGGTCTAAAAGGAATTTCCATAACTGTCCATAAATCTCTTTTTTTGTGTTCTTGGATATAGTATTTGCATAATTTCATTACTGAAAAAAGAAATTATTTTCTTTATCTATCCATTATTTCTTTAAGTTTTTGTTCATCAACTAATATAGTTCTACCTTTAGTTCCTTGTCTAGGAGATATTATGTTTCTTTTTTCTAATTCTTTTAATATTTCCATAACTCTATTAAATCCTAAACCAAATCTTAATTGAATTGGATTAACAAGAGTTGTTCCTCTTTCAATACAGAATAAAGCAATCTGATATAAAAGTTCTTCATCTTCTTTTTCTTCTTTAGGAATTTCAACTTTCATTTTTTCTAGTTCTTCTAAATTCACTAGATAAGATGATGGATGCTTTTTTCTTATAAAATCACATATTTCTTCAACTTCAAATTCATCAATATATGCTCCTTGAATGTGAATACAAGATTCTTCATTCTTTAAAAGCATATCACCTTTGCCTTTTAAGTTTTCAGCACCTGCTTGATCTATTATTACCTTACTATCTATCTCTGTAGCAACACGAAAGGCTATACGAGTAGGAATGAACGCTTTCAAATTTCCAAATATAACATCTGGTGTTGGTCTCACAGTAGATAGAATCAGATGAATCCCTACTTGGCTTCCTCTTTGAACAATGCTCGTTAATATATCGACTGTTTCCTGGCCATACATTGTAATTAAATCTGCATACTCATCTGCGACAATTACTATATTAGGAAGCTTGACTGATTTAATTTTTCTTTTTTTTATTCTTTCATATTCCTCAAAATTAGATATTCCTAATTGTTGAAATATAGTTTTTCTTCTATCTATCTCTTCATTAATCCATTTTAGTCCAGCTAAAATTAACTTTAAATCGTTTAAAATAGGCATTGCAAGATGAGGTAAATCTTTATATGCCACTAATTCAACTTGCTTTGGATCAATTAAAACTAATCTTAAATTTTCATAACTATTTTTCAATATTAAGGAAGTTAATATTGTATGAATACAAATAGATTTTCCACTTCTTGGAACTCCTGCCATAAGTAAATGTCCTGTTTGATAAATATCCAAATGAACTAAATTATGGTTTTCATCTTCTCCAAGTAGAATATCTGATTTTTTTCCTTTTTTTATAAATTTTTTTGTCATAATAAAAACACCTCATATATTCGATTGTTTATCCATAAAATGACTCACACCGTGAGCCAAATTAAAGAATCATTTATTAATCAAGATTTCAATTACCATTCATAATATCTGAATATTCTTTCGAAATATCTTTTATATCTTCTGCTGTTATTGTAGTATATTTTACAGAGCGTGCAACATTACCCATTATATAAATTTTTATACCTTCAACAGTTTCTCCATTATTTATTTTATCTAATATTTCTTCTCGGCTTTTACATCCTTTTACAGCAACAACATTACCAAATCTATTAGCTTCTGAACCATAATAAAATGTACAATCTATTGCTTCATCACCTAATTTTTTCATTATTCCTGAATAACTAGGATAGGTAGCATCCCCATCGTAAATTTCTTCATCAAGTTGCTTTGCATATTTTTCATAATTCACACCAAATAAACCACAAGATGATAGAGATAAGCATAACAAAAACAATACAGCAAAAATACATAATTTAGTCTTCTTCATTTTATTTCCTCCATTTTTTTAAATCAATCTCCATAAAAGAATAATAGGTGCTAACCACTATTTCCATCGTAAAATACGTTTTGCTATTGATGGTAATATACTTTCTAAAATGATTAATCCAATCCAAGAGAAAAGACCTATTCCCCACCATGTTGTAGCAGAATTTTCTAGTACCATATCGGAGAATCCAATAAAAGAGAGCAAAATCATAATAGCTGTTGCAATAGGAAGAACAAAACCTATAATTCGTCTTACTAAAAAGGCAATATTATAAAGTAATTCAATTAAAACAATAGATTTTAAATTTTCAAAATCATTTGGATCACGTACAAAATATAAGTGAACACTAACTTTAGTACTAGATGAAGTATGTTCATGGATTCTTATTTCGTTATTTACTACTTCACCCTCATATGTAGTGGTTGTGGTGGTTTCTCTTTCTTCTTCTGCATTATTTAGAATCCATCCAAATTTTTGTGTATTTTTAGCTACACGCTTCCAACCAAATTTCTTGATTATTAAATATTTTGATTGCATAATTTTTTGCCTCCTATTTTAAAAAAATTTATATTTTATATTCATAACTCATATATCTTGAATTTGTAGAAATGGTTTTCCATCATTTCCTTTATTTCCATCTTCACCAAACCAAGGTCCTTTATTATAATACATATTACTTGTATTAGGATTACCCTTGCTTCCACCATTTCCTCCAGAGCCACCTGTTAACTTTGCTTGATGTTGATTAGTTATAGATCCCGTATATTTAACGGCATCTCCACCATTTCCTCCAGAGCCACCATTACCACCTGAAAATAAAGCCATATGATTGGAAGATACATAAGCCCAATGATTACCTGTTGCTTTACCTCCATTACCACCAGTCGCACCATTTCCTCCAGTAATATTAATGGTAAAAGCATTTGTGCCAAAATAGATATTATGACCTAATATAGCAATGCCTCCATCACCTCCTACATAACCTGTTCTTTCCCAACAATCTGTATCCCCGTTCATATCAGAAGTCAAACCATCTGCTCCTTTAACACCATTACCTCCGGTGATAGAAAAATTCTCAGTGTAACTGTTCAATGCCAAATCATATACTTCTATTGCATTACATCCTTCTTCTCCTTGATTAACACCATTTGCCCCTTTAATAATCACTTTATCTCCATAGGCATTGATAGTTAATTTACATTCACTATTAGTTTTAATTGTTGCAGTTTTAGCTAAACCCTTCGTTACAAAAGTGTGTAAATTCAATGAAAAAGGACTATCTTTTCTATCCTCTATATCAATGGCTATGTTATATTCCCTTACTGTTCTTCCATAAATTGTCAAGGATTGATATCCATCAGGAATAATTAATTTAAACGCTTGATTTGATTGTTCCTCTGAATCGTTTAAAAACGAAATAACTAAATCATACAAACTTGAATCTTCTTGGTACTTAATCTCAACATTTTGATTCGTTTTCTTTGAATTCTCGCTGTTAAACAATTCTTCAATACCAAATATTACTTTTTTTCTATAATTTAGAAATCTATCAAACGAAATAGGTTCATCTCCATCAAATAATTGTAATTCCAAATCATTTGGATTTATTGTATCTAAATTTTTTGGATTTGATTGAACGATATCTAGTAAATGGTCATAAAGCCCTCGATCTATCCACTCAAGTGCATTAGTAATAGATAATGATTTAATCTTGGTAAAATAGTCAAAAATATCTAGCGAATTATTAGAACTATATTTGATATTTCTGCAATCATTAAACGATAATTCTTCTAAATTGCTTAATGTAGAAATCTTTAAATTAGATATATCACTCAAAGCCTTTAACTCATTAAAAGTTAATTTCTTCAAATTACTCATATTTATGAACTTAGGCAAGATGTGAATCTTATCAAGTTTAGACATATTTAAACTCTCTAAATTATTATCCTCACCCAACTTGATAAAATAATTATATAGTCCTGCTTGCGTTATTTCTTCATTACTTGAAATGTTCAAGTCTTTTAAGTTGCTGAATTTGGTTAAATCAGCCAAGTCAGAATCAGTCAAATTGCAATCTTCTAAAATTAATTTTTTTAATGTTGTTGAGGTTGGAAACCTATTAATTTTTTCTGTTTGTTCTTCATTTCCAAATTGTCCATTCATTGAGATTCCTGACAAATCAACTGATTCTAAATCGGTAATATATTTCAAAGAATAGAATGATGACATGTCAGATAAAGATTGGTTATAACTCAAATCAATAAACTTCAAATTCCAAAGACTCACTAGACAATCAATACTTTTGGCAGTAATTTTATTATTACTAATATTTAATTCCTTAAGAAGTGTTAAATTAGCAATTGGACTTAAATCTGCAATTTCATTATTATTCAAATTAAGAGTTTCTAATTTCCTTAATCGTCTTAAGGATTCAACCGAATTTGAATCTAACACTGAATTTATTAAATTGGATGAAGCGTCTAAATATACTAAATTTCTGTTTTCATTTAAAACATCTAAATTACTAATATTGTTTTTAGATATATCTAAATAAACTAGATCTTTTAGAGTTGGTAAAATATTTCTTATATACTCCTCATCTAATTCATTATTACTAATGTTTAATTTTTTTAAACCCGTCAAATATTTAATTCCCAAAACATAGTTCATTTCATTATTATTTTTAAAATGATCACTTAAATCTAATTCCTCAATCAATGACAATTCTTTTTCTGTTATAACATCAACTTGAATGCCTTTATCAATTAAAATTTTTCTGATTTGAGCTCCTAATTGACCAGCATACATATCGAATTCAATATTTTCAGAGAATAATTTTTCTTCTTTATAGAATAGATTAAATTCGCCATAACTTATTAGTCCAACTATATCTAAGGACATATCATCATTTAAAATAATAACATCACTTAATTCATCACCATCTAATGAATACACTCTCAAAGTAATATTTTTGTCAGGATTAAGTCCAAGTTCATAATGCGCTCCAAAATTTAAAGGTAAAATATTTATTGGATTATAGTCTGCTTTTATAGAATTAAAGACTAAATTAGGATCACTAATAGAAATACTGCAAATAGGTCTAATCTCTAAATTTGATTTTATATTTTGCAATGAAGTATCCCAACTATCAAAAGTATAAGAAATATTACTTACTATCTTTGAAGGATAATCTTGATTAAAAATTGCATTCTCTCCATATCCTACTGTTTGCGTTAAAATAATATTGTCTTCTATGTCATAAAAGCAAACAATAAATGTTTGTTTTTTATATTTTCCATACAAATATATATCCGTTTGATCTAAATCATATTTACAACTGGTATTAAGTATGGAAAAGTTATCCTTATATTTTCCATCTGCTTCACCATATTGTACTTTACTATTTTCATCAAACCATCCTATAAAATCAAATCCCTCTTTAGACTGAACTACCGGCAAAGCAGGAAGAGTATTTTCAAATTCAATAGTTTGACTAAATACTTCATTTTCTTCCACAATATAATGAAGCGTATATTCTTTTTTCTCCCAGCGTATTTCTAAATTTTGCCCTGCATTTATTGCAAGCGTTGAGTTCCTTCGCCCAATAGAATCAAAATATTCAACTCCACTTTCAATATCAAATACACCTAAACAATTATATCCTTTTCTAGTGATAACATCCTTAGGCAGATTTAGTGTATTTATCTCAAATTGCTGACTTCCCAAGAAAAAAACTTGGATTTGGCATTTGTTACAAATACCATTTGAAAGAACATGCTTTTCATAACCACTGATTTCGCTAGTGTGATTACAGATAGCTGGGTACCAATGCCCGTCATTATCATATTTATAAGTGTCAGCATAAGCATGCTTGTGAATAAGTTTTTCTATAGTTTCACTTTCTTCAAAATTACAAGTAGAACAAATGCGTTTTTTTAATCCTTCACTTTCTTCTGTTGGATTTTTTATGTTACTCCAATCAGAGAATGTGTGAAATTCTTTATCAATCTTATCTCCACATGTACACTCTACCCAATGTTCTAGCTCGTTATATTTGCTAATGACATACGAATGTTTATGCTCATTAACACAAGCAGAAAGTAATACAGCACATAAAATTCCCAACAAAATAGGAAAAATTTTTCTTTTCTTCATAACGTTTTCTCCTACTACCACTTTGTTGGAACACCATTTACATAATGCCAATAATTGCCTCTGCTTGCTGGTTTTGTTTCAGAATAGTAATACCAAATAGCATTAGTTAAAGCAGAATTCCCTGAACCTATATATATTTTTTCACCATTCGCTTGAGGTGCTTCATAAAAGATATTTGTCAATTTTTCACAGCTACTGAAGGCAGATTCTCCAATACTTGTAACACTTTCTGGTATTGTGATACTTGTTAGACTACTACAATAAAAGAAAGCAGATTTCCCGATGCTTGTTACACTTTCTGGGATTGTGATACTTGTTAGACTGCTACAATAAGAGAAAGCAGACTCTCCTATGCTTGTTACACTTTCTGGTATTGTGATACTTGTTAGATCACTACAACCCTTAAAAGCATATTTCTCTATACTTTTTCCTCCTTTAATAATCACTTTTTTTAAACTGCTTGGTACACAACCTCCATTAGAATAACCTGTATCATAAGAATAACCATATCCTTCAAAAATTATTCCAAAAAGAGTATTACTTGTTCCATTTAATTCCAATCCTACAAATGGGATTGTGATACTTGTTAGAGCGTTACAACCCTTAAAAGCATATCCTCCTATGCTTGTTACACTTTCTGGTATTGTGATACTTGTTAGACTGCTACAACCCTTAAAAGCATATTCTCCTATGCTTGTTACACTATCTGGGATTGTGATGCTTCTTAAATCACTACAATTCTCAAAAGCAGATTCTCCTATATTTGTTACACTGTCTGGGATTGTGATACTTGTTAGACTGCTACAACCCTTAAAAGCATATTCTCCTATGCTTGTAATCGTATTGGGTAAAAATAATTTATTAATCGTTTTATTATTAGAGCGATCAGGGTTTATAATAGATGTTACAGGTTTTCCCTTATATTCACTTGGTATAATAACTACATCATTGGAATGTATGGAGGCAGCATAAGAGTTCTTATCACTAGATAAATACATCTTAAACCCGAGCCAACCATAAGAAGCATCACTCTCTTTTTCATAATAAGTGCCACTATTTTTTTCATAATATGTATTACTGTCATTTTTTGAACTACATCCTGTAAAAATAAAACTTACAACAGCTATTAAAATAAATATAAAGTGTATTTTTCTCATTTTATAAATTCTCCTTATCAAAGACAAATCCTGTAAAATTATCATCATTATTAACAGGGTCTGATTTTAGCTTTTTAATTTTTTTTAGCTCTTTAATTTTTATTGAAGGATCAACAGTCATCATAGTATCTTGCAATGAAAAAAGGAAAAGCATCATTATAAATAATATTATTGCAATTAAATGATTCTTAAAACAATCGATAATAAATTGAGTTATATTAGATGAATCAAACACCATAAAGCATTGTATAATTATAAAAATAACAATTATCATCAGGATAACTATTGACTGGCAATAACTTTTCATTTTTTTATTTGTGGTTGGAATAAGTGTGAGTTTAAACGAAACAACAAACAAAACTCCTAAAAAAACATATTCAAACATTTGAACCACTTGTAAATTTCGAGAAGTATGTGGCAGAGCAAAGTTATAATGGAGTATATCATCGCTTGCAAAGATATAATTATATTCAAATCGAAGATTTAATAAAAGTAAAATCAAAGGAATAATTAAAGTGAAAAAATTAACTATACATACGTAAATTAACCTCTTTGTTTCTATCTTATCGTCCTTCTTATTTGAGAAAGTCAAAATTGCTTTTCTTTCCAATATATACCCTATAAAGGAAATTATATAAAGAAAAATAATCAAAAATACAATAAGCAATGATATTTCTTTAGAAAATGTAGAAAAAACAAATGACATACAAATCACCAGTATTGACTCAGTTAAAATATTCCGTTGCATTTTTCTTAAATATAATAATCTATCTAACTCTTCTTTTTTCTTTAAAACTTTAATAAATCGAGATATATTCATTAAAGAGAAAAGAAAGAAAATTACACTTAAACCACACCAAAAAATAAAGGAACCAAAATAAGGGCCTGAAGCTTTGCAACTTGTAAGTATATAATAAAATCCCATAGGACATCTGCTATTGCCAATTCCAAAAGCCCAGCTTATTAAGGTATAAAGCATCAATACAAAATATAAAACAGACACTATTTTAAAGAAGGAATCTTTACTCTTTTTATCTTCCATATTAATTATCTCCTTTCTAAATCATAAGCATAATTTATTGTTTCATACAATAAATCATTAAAAGATGTTTGTCCTTTTACCAAATCAATTTTCGTATTATTAATATCTTCAAATTGAATAAGGCCTTCAAGACTTTGAGAAAGCCCTAAAACATTTATATTATTGGTAATATCGAGATAAAATGTCGGTATTTTATTGTACATACCCATTTCAAATTTTCCGTAAGTAGCATTTAATGATTTCCAAAAATCATTTACCTCATTAGGAATTGTATTTCCTTTTCCATCGGAAATCCATTTATTGTTTGATCCATCTGCATAATAAGGGATATAATAAGGATTTGAATCAAAACCATCATTTGATTCTGACTTTTTAAAATCACTAAAGTGAGCATCTATATGATTGAATATAAAACTATTACCTTCATAATTCAAATCATTTATTCGGTACATTAATTCTTTATATACACGAGCAAATTCATTTGTAAATGTAAGAATATATAACTCTCTTTCCATATCATTTGCCAAAGCGGCTTTAGCAATAATTTCTTCTTCTGTCATAATTTCTGGTAATTCAATCCATTTCCCATAATTCTTATGTATAGCATCTACTACTTTTTTTGCAACTCTATCTTCTTCTGTTTCCTTATACTCTGTGTCATGATGGATTCTATCGCAATCCCATTGATTATATTTTACTAACATTTTATTCTTAGATATATATAGTTCAAAATCAAAAGTATAAAGAACCTCTGTTAATACATTTTTTGTTTTTTCTACAGAAACTGTCCGAGTTGCCTGAGTTCCAATAGAATGATAAAGTGCCTTATCTTGTTCGAATTTGACTTCTAAATATCTTTTTATACTAAATGACTGGACAGAGTTATAACCTTGTTGTGAATAACCCATCGATGCATTGTCCTTCATAGTATATGGTGTAAAATTTGGTGATGTTAATCCATTTAAATATTCCTCTGTAGATACAGGAACTATAATATCTGGAATTTCACTAATGGTCTCGATTTCCTTAGACTTTTCCGGAAAAACTGTTACCTTCATCGAAACAGGTGAATAAACAAAACCAACTATAATACATCCAGTTAAAATAATCCCCATAGCAATCAATTTTATCATTTTTTTCATAATGTTTCCTCCAGTTTTTAAGTCATAAAAGATCATAAAATAATCATATTGTCTTATTTTATACTATCCAAATTTAATAAAAAATACTTATGTAAAAACTGGTCGAATTATTGTAAAAATTGGCAAAAGAAAAACCTAATTTTTAATTTTAAAAACTAGGTTATGAAAAACTGATTTCACTATTTACAAACGTAAACACATCATCTTCCTCTAAAAAATCAGGGTCTGTTGGTTCTATATCTAAAGCTTTTAGAATTACATTTTTAGATCATTATCTCTTTTATAATATACTAATTCAGCAAATTCTCCTTCCTTTAACGTTAATTGATAACGAATATAGTTTTCTTCTACATATTATCTGCACCTAATCCTAAGTTAGACTAATAAACTAAATTAGAATAATGCAAAGGTTATTCAGTTTCTTTTTGAACAATAGTTAGGTTCTTTATGTAAATTGTAATGAAGATTGCATCTTTTGGGCAATAATTAGAGGTTTTATATCCCAAAACGTAGGTTTCACCCTTCTCAATTATAAAACTATCTACTCCTAAAGTTGTTCCATAAGACAAAATATTCGCATTAATGAAACTTGGTTCCTCTCCTTTTTTACCAAAATAGAAATATGAATTTGCATAGTTTTCATCTGCATTTTCTTGCATTCCAATATCAAAATGAATTTCTATGCTTTCATAAGCAACAAATTGGAGATAGGAAATTGTATTAGGCATTTGGTTTGTAGAAATCCACATATTATCCTGATAAAGAAATGGAGTAGTTTCATCATTAATAATTTCGTAAACTGGAAATTGTTTGCCACATAAAGTGCATATATAATCTTCGATAGAATGCTCTTGAATAAACTCCTCTTGAATAATGCTATGACATAATAAGCACTCTTTATACTTTAATCCAACCTGCCCACAAGGTATTCCATTAGGATATGTCCATTCTGTATATTGATGCTGGTTAATAGGAATTTCCAGTTCTTCTTTACTATGACAATACTGGCATTCTATTATCTTTTTCCCAGAATGCTCGCAAGTAGGATCTGTAATGATTTCCCAATCCAGCCAATTATGCTCAAGAAGGGGAATCGTTTGCTCATCTTGTATTCCACAAATCATGCATTCTCTCACTTGTTTTCCCATGCTTTGACAGGTTGCTTCAATAATCACTTCATATGGACCATAATTATGGTTGAATATTGTAATCTCCTCCCTATGACCACATACAATGCAATCCCTAGTTTGAGAAATGGGGCCTTCATAGGTAGATGGCTTATCCTCAATCACCCAATCTCCATAGGTATGATGATATTCAATTGAACTATGCTCTTCATAATGACATAAATAACATTCTCTTACCTTATGACTTGTTTCACATAAGGATGTATCTAATACTGTTTTCCAACTCCCAAATAAATGTTCCCTTTTGTCTATTATTTTTGTTTCAACCCCTGAGCAATCATTGTTAAGGCAGGCTCTTTCTTCTAATCCTTCTTCTGTACAGGTTGCGGGTTTGATTGTAGTATATGCTCCTGCAAAAAGATGTCCTCTTGGCTGAATTTCCTGCATCACCTCTTCACCACAGAAACTACAAAATATCACTTCAATTCCATATTCTTCACAGGTTGCAGACATAATCACTTTAGAAGACCCAATATGACCATGAGGACCAGATAAAGTGATTTTCTCATATCCACAATTTTGACAAACTTCAGTTGTACTTCCACCCTCTGTACAAGTTGATTCTTTATACTCAGTTGTTATAAAATCATGTCCTAAAGGGGCAACCACTTGCTCAAAATGATGTCTTTCATCATTTTCACATATATATTCTAAAGTAACACTTTCAGTGCAGTTAGGTTCATTGATAAGTCTGTAATTATGCTCAAGTGCATTCAGTTCTTCTTCAATATAAGAATCACAATTTTGGCAACGAAAAATACCTAAACCTTTCTCTTCACAGGTGGGTTGAATGAGAATTTCCTTTTGGGTGTATTGATGACCTAAAGCAGGAATTGTTTCTTTATAGGTATGTGTATGATCTTCTTTGCATTGATATAAAATATATCCATCCTCTGTACAAGTTGCTGGTTGTTCTTCAAACTGTATAAACTGATGTCCAAGTGGTACTATCTTCTCTTCTTGAACATAACCACACCAAATACAATGTCGTTTTTTCGTGCCAAACGAATCACAGGTAGAAGGCATATCCTCTACATACATCGTATAGCTATGTTCCACTACTGGGATTAAATCTGTCTTATAGGTTTCTTTACAAATTTGGCAAGTATGAAGTGTATATCCTTCTTCCATACATGTAGGTATAACTTTTTCAGACTGATAGACATGTTGACATACATCATCAGATTCTTTTTCTTGTGTATCACAGGAAGTTAATATCAAACTCAAAAAGAGTATAATCCAATACGCTGCTTTTTTCATTCTAAAATCACCACATTTCTAATATAAGATGATGCATTATTTAAATCTGAATTTGAAGTATGAGCAAGTGAAAAAGAATTCCCTTGAAATTCAATATGATTTGGAATATTTAATTGTTCAATTTGAACATTTCTTCCTATAACTTCTGCTGCAACTTTTTTTATATCCTCAGGAAGTGTTAATTCCCCTTTAATATTATTAATTAATACAAGTGTACTGCCAAAGTATAACAAATCCTTATCAGAATATTTATACCAAGGGCTATCACGCAAAGACTCTAGAAAAGGAAAATCTAAATCAAGAGGAGTGACAATTTCTTTTAACTGTTCACAGTATCTAAAATTATTATACTGCTCTTGCATAGAAGTAAAACCATTGTAACTTAAGCAAGGTTGTAAATTATTATGAAATACAATTTTATTTGTTGATAAACTACTAAAACAATTCAAAAACAAATATTTCACTTCAGTAGGAATTACATACTCATCAAAAAATAATCCATGAACTAAAACTTCACCAGTAGAATCAAATATTACGCTATTTATCATTTTAAAATAAGGATGGTCTGGAGATATTATAAGGTTATCAGATCTACCATCTGTAGTACAATCTAAAAATTCTACTGTTTTTGGAAGTTCAAAAGAATGCTCTAAATAACGTAATGTAGAAAGGTTTAAACGAATTAAAGAGCTTTCTTCTATTTCAATATTTTTTATCCAAAAAGCTTCGGTATATAATTCTTGTAATGATTTAGGAATATGCAATGTTATTATAGTTTTAAACCCATAAATCTCTATATTAGAAAAAGAAATTGTTCCTTCAGAAAGATAGAAATGGTTTATCGTTGTTTGATCAAATGCATACGAATCTATTTTATCCCCTTCATGATAGACAAATTCATCTAAATATCTAGGGCAAATATAAAGAATATCTTGACCATTTGTTTTTTTATATATACACTCATTTTTTTTGTAAAATGTTGAATTGCCATCCTCTATAATAATGGATTTATTTGTACTCAAGTGATTAGAAGAAATATCTACTATGTATTTTGATAAAAAAATATAATCAATTGTAAAAAAAGTTCCATCTATGCTAATTA
>JAMPGQ010000056.1 GCA_023663825.1 Anaeroplasma bactoclasticum | reverse complement strand
TTTAAATCAATTGTTTCATCATATACATCACGTTTAACAAATTCAAGGACTAGAGTCTTTGTCTGTAGTCGAGATTAGACTTCATTTTATTGATTTCATACGATTTATATAATTTAGGTTGAACTTCAATATTTAACGAAGAGTGATTAGCATAGAAACCATAATATCTAGTTGTATGGACTCCTTGTTCAGGAATATGAATGATAAGTTTAGCAATAAAGTCGAAAACAGATTCAGATACATACTGTCTACCAACTTTATCAAATTCATCAATAACAGCATCATCTTCATGAGGGTCATAATAATAGTATACCATTTTAATAACATTATCGTATTTTAAAATTCTAGATTCACTCATTGCAGGATGAGAAGCATATCTGCAAACATAATTAACAATACGTTTAATTTGATTAGGATTCTTACATTCTTTTTTAGGAGCGTGAACGTAAAATCCATTTTCTTTATCATTATAAATGGAATTTTTCAATTTATAAAAACTCGCAGTTTCCTCTTTTGAGGCATTCAATTTTAAAAAGTTGTACATCCTTTTTAACAATTGATTCATAAACAATGAATAAAGATGTATGTAACAACAAAATAAATGATATGTAAAAAAGGATGGCTTTATCTATAGACCATCCTCTATTTTTTCTATAACGTAAGCTCCAAACTATGATATACTTTAATCGCGAAATCAAAAATAAATAAGAAAGGAACTTACTATGAATTATGATATCATAAAATTACTAAATTTGAAATATGAACTTATAGATAACTATAATATTATATGTCTATTACATAAGGTTTTTAATGAAACATTTACAATTCCATATTTCTAGAATAATGTATTTGAATAATAACAAAATAAAAGTTATAATACATATGAAAGGATGTGAGTGTGATGAAATACATTTCTGGAATACATGCATTGAATATACCTTGTAGTTTAAATACGATGGGAGATTGGCACGTTTCTGCTTTACAGTGGGATAACCCTTGTGAATATGATACAGAAGATTCTATTTTTAAGGATTTTGGAATTGAATATAACAAGAAAATACCTGAGCACACTCAGACCTATCCAGTTGCTAATCATGTTAGAGCTTGCTTAGATTTAATTGATCATGGTCAATTTGGTTATGCTCAAGGAATGAACAAGAATTATATTTCAAATAAAGCCTTAAATCAAATTATTTTTTCTAAAGTCTTATTATTAAAAAACAATAAAAATTGGGAAGAAATAAAAAAATTTATGAACAAGGAATTTACGATGGAATGGATTAGATTTTTAAAAGAAAAAGGTTTAGATATGAAAGATGATGATGTGGATCTCTTAGATGATAATGAAAAAGATTACTTTGACAATGATGATTTAGAATAATTAGAAAATTTGAAAGAAGATTGATTTCTTCTTCTTTTTTTTAAGTGTGATTGTTTTTGAGGAGATTTAGCATAGACATATTTTATAGATCTAATTGATGTATTAAAAAGCTATTTATAGTATTTTTTGTTCTATTAACTAGAAAAACAAAATTTTCTTTTGTAGTTTGTAAAACGAATATAAAATACGACAGCATTTAATTTGTTAAATAGACATAGCATAGAAGTATAATTCTTAATTGAACAAAGGAGAGATGTTATGAAGAATTATATAAAACTATGCTGTAAAATATTAAAAATTCCTATTATTTTTATTATCTGTATGGGATTTATGCTTATAGTCTCATGTAATAAAAAAGAGGAAGAACATAAGCATTCGCTTGTAAATGTTTCTAGTGTACAGGCAACCTGTCTTCAAGATGGGCAAATGGAATATTGGGTATGCAAGGAGTGTAATAAATGTTTTGGTGATAGTGCAGGAACCACTGAAATTTCAAGAGAATCTACAATTGTTTCTGCCACTGGACATGATTATGATTATGATAAACCAAAATGGAAATGGAATGGATATAGTGGTGCAGAAGTTCAATTCACTTGCAAAAATGATTCAACACATAATTTATCATTTAATGCTACAATTACATCGACATCTATTTCCGCTACGTGTGAAATGGATGGAAAGAAAACTTATACAGCTTCTGCTCAAGTAAACAGTAAAACCTATTCAGAACAAAAAGAAGAAGTTCTTCCTAAAACCGGACATACGATAGTTGAAGATGCTTCTAAAGAAGCGACTTGTGAAGAAGATGGTCTTACTCTAGGAACACATTGTTCAGTTTGTGATGAAGTTCTTTTAGAACAAGAAGTGGTTCCTAAAAAAGGTCACCAATATGATTTAGCAAATGCGATATGGATATGGGATGGATTTGAATCTGCAAAGCTGAAGGCTACTTGTACTCATGATGCTAGCCATGTTCAAGAATATATGGCAACAATCACAAGCACAACAATAGATCCTTCTTGTACAAGTGTGGGAAAAACAATCTATACTGCTACTGTTTCCCTAAATGATGTAGCTTATACAAATCAAAAAGAAGAAATTATTCCTGCCACGGGGCATGATTATGATTATGAACATTTTGTATGGGAATGGGATGGCTATGATAAGGCAGTTCTTCAATTTACTTGTTTAAATGACTCAACACATAAAGTTTCGTTAGATGCTACAGTTACATCAACTTCTCTTCCTGCCACCTGCGAAGCAAATGGAAAAACAACCTATACAGCTTCTGTTCAAATGAATGGTAAAACCTACAAAGACCAAAGAGAAGAAGTTCTTCCTGCCACGGAGCATAATTATGATTATGATGAACCAAAATGGGAATGGGACGGCTATGATAAGGCAGTTCTTCAATTTACTTGCAAAAATGATTCAACTCATCATGAAACTCACAATGTATCTATCGAACAATCAACTACTCCATCAACTTGTACTTTAAATGGAAATATTACTTATACTGCAAGTATAGAACTACAAAACAAATCCTATAAAGATCAAAAAGTAGAAACCTTACCGATTGATGAAACCAACCATGCTTTAGATTTTGATTATATAGATTGGGAATGGGCACCTGTAATTGAAGGGTATGAAGTGAAGGCTACAGTGTATTGTGGGTGTAGTCAAGTGGTTCAAACAGAGGATGCCTTTGTAGATTCAGAAATAGCTTCTGCAACTTTTGAACAAGACGGAAATATTATTTACAGGGCAACCGCTTTTGATTCTTATGAAGATAGACTGTACTATGCTTTACCTATGAAAAAAAGAGTAGCTACAGAAGAAGAATTCTTAACAGCAATTCAAGAAGACAGGTATGATCTAACATTAACGAATGATATAGTTTTGTCTGAAGGAGCTAGATTAGAAGGAACTTATGCTGCAATAGATTTAAATGGGTATACCATTACTATGCCAAACTACAAGATGCGTATTGTAGCAACACATGCATCTATTAGAAATGGCTATTTGGTTACAGATTTAGATAATCTTGTTGGTAGCTATGTTATTGCCTCAGATGAGAGAGCAAATATTGTGATTGAAGATGTTACTACTTTTGGTGGAATTAACATTTGGAATGCAACTGCAGTTCTTCGAAATGTTGATGTAACAGCTACATTCTATTATGCTGTGTGTGCTCAAGGCGAGGGGAAAGTAACTGTAGAAAGTGCTATACTTAGAAAAAGCTTTATAAGCAATTGTGCAAATACCTTCTTTTGGGTAGAAGCAGCTGGAGTTGAGGATGACATTCCATATGATGCTAGCAAGCTTATTTTAAGAAATGATGTAAAACTCTATACTGCCACTAAAGCCACTCTTTATAATACTGGAGGAGTTTCTCCTGTTTATGAGAAAGAACCAACAATTGTACCAATAGATCCAAAGGAATATCTAGCTTCTGATTTAGAATTTAAATGCTTATCTTTAAATAAAGATTTAATTTATACAGAGGATGATTTAGATTTGGTTCTTACTGGAAGAAAGGTTATTGTTGATTTAGAAGGACATAAGCTAAAAGCCTACACACCAATTCGTATAGAATCCTCTTTAGCAAGAATTCGTAATGGATTTTTAGAAATAGAAGATCAAGACTTTGTACTTACGATTGAAAACGAATCTGTTATGTTACTAGATAATTTAAACATCACAGGTGGAATTGAAGTAAAGAATGCAACATTAACGATAAAGAATGTTCTTTTATCTAGCAGAAATTCTTATGCAGTTGCGGCTTATGATGGAGCAGATATTCTAATCACGCAAGATTCCTCATTAAGCTATACCTATCAACCAAAATTAAAAACAACAAAAGTATGTAAGAATTTATCTGGGATTAACAACTACTTTTATTATGTAGAAGAAGGAAGTACATTAGATTTAGAAGAAATAGAACACGAAACGTTAACAGATGCAGAATTTTTTGATCCAAGTGGTATTTCTTTTTCGATTGAAACAAAAATAAGGTAAATATTAAAAGGGCATGTGAAAAAATGGATTTAAATCTATTGGTTCAACAGGCCTTTTTATTAGGCATAAAAGCTTAAGAAAATATAATATAAGTACTAAAGAAGCAGTTCATAAAATGCAATTTTAATCTATTTAGAAATAAACAATCCTTCTTGACATAAAAACATTTGAAAGGTATAATACAGTTTGAGTTAGTCAGAACTAACATAATGAAGTGTGTTTCTTTTTAGGGGTATTTAATATTGAAACAAGAGGAGGATTAAGGGTTTGTATTATAGTAAAATAGACGAATACAAATAAAAAGAATTATGATAAATAAAGAATTAAAAAAATGGGAAAAAGAAAAAAGGTTAATACCTGTCATGATAAAAAAATATTGTCATGGGAAGCATAAAACAAAAAGAAAAGAGCTTTGTGAAGCTTGTCAAAAGCTTACAGAATATGCTTTATTTCGTTTAGACAAGTGTCCTTTTAAAGTGAATAAAGGCTTTTGTTCTTTTTGTAAAATACATTGTTACCAACCAGAAATGCGAGAAAAGATAAAGGATGTAATGAAGTATTCTGGACCACGAATGCTTACAACTCATCCTATATTTTCACTTTCGCATGTTGTCCAAATGATTCACTATAAAAAGAAACTTAAGAAGGAGGAAAAATAAATGATTGATAAGGAATTGTTTAAGCTTATAGGTAGAAATAAAAAGTACATATTTATTGTAATTATCTTACAAGTGATAGGGCTTTTAGCAAATATAGGCATTACAGCAAGTATTTGCTGGGCAATACATTTGGCTATAAATCAAGCTGAACTACTTACATACTTATATCCAGCAGTTTGTGCTTTAGTGGGTATCATCTTGCGTTATATGATGACAAGACTTTCGGGAAATATCAAGGATGTCCTTGGCAGAAAGGTCAAAAAGGATTTACGAAAAAGAGCCTATAATAAGATTGTTAAGCTAGGAGTTAAATCTACAGATGAAATGAGTATGGCAGGGTTAACACAAATTAGTATGGAGGGAGTTGAACAGCTTGATTTATATTATTCAAGCTATTTGCCTCAATTCTTTTTTTCTATGCTGGCTCCTATCATTTTATTTGTTATCTGTGTATGGCTAGATTGGAGAACAGCTTTAGTTTTATTGGCTTGTGTCCCTTTGATTCCTGTTTCTATTATAGCAGTATCTAAATATGCTAAAAAGGTTTTTGCTAAGTATTGGGGAAAGTATACTTCTATGGGAGATAAATTTTTAGATAGTGTACAGGGCTTAAAGGAACTTAAAATTTTTAAAGCAGATAAAATGCAGCACGATAAAATGAATGAAAATGCAGAAGAGTTCCGTAAGATTACAATGAAGGTTTTAGTAATGCAGCTTGCAAGTACAACAATTATGGATTTGGTTGCCTATGGTGGGGCAGGTGCAGGTATTGCTCTTGCAATTTGTGGGACTGCATTTTGGAGTTTAAATCCTGTTTATGCTTTATTCTTAGTTCTTGTAGCCGTTGAATTCTTTTTACCTCTTCGTGCCTTTGGATCAGCATTTCATGTTGCAATGAATGGAGTAAGTGCTGGTAAAAAGATTATAACGCTTTTGAATACACCTGATCCTATTTGGGGAACAGAAGAAGTGGTTGGTAAAACGATTGAACTAAGAAATGTTACTTTTTCCTATGATGATAAAAGAGATGTCGTTAAAAGCATTCATTTGCTTTTTCCAGAAAGGAAAATGACGGCTATAGTAGGAGAAAGTGGCTGTGGTAAGAGCACTATAGTAAATCTTTTGGCAGGGGCTCTTCGTCCTAAAGCTGGTGAGGTTTTAGTTGGGAATTTACCTATTGAGACCTTATCAAGAGATAGCTATTATTCTCATTTAGCAATTATAAGCTATAATACCTATATTTTTAATCAAACTGTGAAAGAAAATTTCTTCCTTGCTAATCCAAACACAACAGATGATCAAATTTTTGAGGCTCTTGAAAAGGTCAATCTATTAGAATTTATTAAGGAAAATGGTGGCCTAGATAAGGTGATTACAGAGGATGCAAATAATATCTCTGGAGGACAAAAACAGCGACTTGCTTTAGCAGTTCATCTTGTTGCTGATAAAGACATCTATGTTTTTGATGAAGCTACTAGCAATATAGATGTGGAAAGTGAAGCTATCATTATGGAAAACATTAAAGTACTATCCCAAACTAAGAGTATAATTGTTATATCTCATAGATTAGCTAATGTTGTTCCTGCAGATTATATTTATTATATGGAAAATGGCAAAATCAAGGAAAGCGGAAATCACAAAGATTTAATGAGTAAGAATGGTGGCTATGCCAAACTATTTACTACACAAAAGCAATTAGAGGAGGGCTATACACGATGAGAAAACAAAAGCTTAGAAGAAGTGGTGTAAAAATCATGGCAAGCCTAATCCTTTTACTTGGAAGTCTTTCCTATGTTATGGTATTAGCTGTTATCAATGGCAGTGTTGGATTTATATGCGCTATGGGTGTTACTATCTTTGGAGCAGTCGGTATTGCAAAGGCACTTGGAGAATCGATAGTCTTGTCCTATGGTTGGATTATTGGTCTTGCTGTAGGCTGTGGTGTTTTGCGTGGATTTCTTCGCTATTTAGAACAATATACGAATCATTTTATTGCATTCAAGCTTTTAGCTGTTTTGCGTGATAAAATCTTTAAAGCACTTCGCATTTTATGCCCTGCGAAGCTTGAAAGTAAGCAAAAGGGTAGTATTATTGCGATGATTACAAGTGATATAGAAACACTTGAGGTATTTTATGCACATACCATTTCTCCTATATGTATTGCAGTTTTAGTATCTACAACAGTGTTTTTATTTGTAGGGTTTATCTCTAGCTGGTATCTAGCGGCTGTAGCAGTAGTTGGCTATTTTATGATAGGAATTATAGTACCTATAATTTCTTCTAAAAGACTTAAGGAAAGTGGAGTAAGATATCGTGCAGAGTTTGCTAGCTTTAATGCCTATTTTCTTGACAGCATCAAAGGAATAAAAGATATTGTACTTAACAATGCAGGTACGAAGCGTGAACAAGAGGTAAATCGTCGTTCAAAACTCCTATTAAAAGAAACTAAGAAAATGAAGCACAATACAACTCGCGTCTCTGCCTTTACAGAATTGATGGTTTCTTTCTTTATTATTGCAACTCTTGTTCTTGGGATAGTGCTTCTACATCTTGAAATAATATCTATTGGTAAAATGCTTATAGGTGTAGTGGCTGTGTTTGGTTCCTTTGGACCTGTAATTGCAATATCTGCATTGCCAGGAAATCTAACCCAAACCTTTGCTAGTGGAGATCGAGTTTTGAATCTACTTGCAGAAAAGCCTGCTGTAACGGAAATAACAAACCAAAATACTCTAACCTATGAATCCTTGAGAGTTAAAGATTTGTCCTTTTCCTATGATGGAAATCTACAAGTATTAAATGAAATCTATATGTATGCACAAAAAGGTGAAATCATTGGTATTATAGGTAAAAGTGGTTGTGGCAAAAGTACATTCCTAAAACTTTTACTTCGCTTTTGGCAAAAGGATAAAGGCGAGATTTCTTATAATGGAATCGATATTGAAAATATCAATTCCTCTAGCCTACTAGATAATGTCACAATGGTTTTGCAAACGACCTATTTATTTGATGATACAATTGAAAATAACTTACGTATTGCAAGCCCTAATGCGACTCAAGAAGAATTAAATCTTGCTTGTAAGCAAGCTTCTATTTATGATTTTATTATGGAATTACCTAATGGGTATCAAACACAGGTTGGTATGTTAGGAGATAATTTTTCGGCAGGAGAAAAACAAAGAATAGGGCTTGCACGAGCATTTTTAAGTGGTGCAGAGTTGATTCTTTTAGATGAGCCAACAAGTAATGTAGATAGTATTAACGAGGGAATTATTTTAAAAGCATTAAAGGAACAAAAAAGGAAAAAAAGTATTATTTTAGTTTCCCATCGTGAATCTACTATGGCACTAGCGGATCGAATTTATAAAATTGAAAATGGTATGATGGAAGAGGTAAAAGAATAATGGAATCTGATAAAGAAAAAGAACTTGATGAGGATATCTTAGAGCTTGTCCAAGCTCAAGGAGGAACCTTAGAAGAACAAAAGGAAACTTTAAATAAGGAAAATAAACTATTTGAGAGATTTAAAATCAAGGATATTGTGTTCTTGGCAATCATAACTGCTTGTACACTTGTCACAGGTGCAATTATGCCCCTCCTTGTAAATGTACCACTATTTGGTATTATTCAATTAGGATTAGGCATTCAGTTTTCTTTATTTCCAGTAATAGGAATGATGAAGGTTAAAAAGCCTTTTTCTTTATTATTACAATCTATATTTATTTCTATCTTCTTAGTGTTTATGTTTCCGCCTATGGTGCTTATTATTGCTTGTGCTCTTGTTGCAGAAATATTAACCTTAATTCTATTCCGTGGATATAAAAGTGATTTTGCTTGTGTTTTTGCAGGAACTTTATATATGCCTTTGACTATTCCTTTTTTATATATGTATTATAATGTGTTTTATTCTGTAAGTGGAGATGAAAAGGCAGCTGTTTCTATGTTTATTGGCGGTGGTAATCCTGGTGTGATTGTAGGAGTTACGATTGCAGTTCTTGTTGTATGCTTCTTAGGGTCATTTCTTGGTATGATTATAGCTAGAGAGCTAAAGAAAGCAGGGAAGCTATAATCATGTTTTTCAAGCCTAAGAAGAATATATATCCATTGTTTGCTGTTTTATCTGCATTCCTTATTATGGTGTTTGGACTTGTTATGGCAAAAACAGTTGTTTGTTCTTATTTTTTGTTGGGTGGATTTGTTTGGCTACTTCTTTTTGGCTGCTTTAAAGAAGGCTTGAAGGTTTTACCGCTCTTTGTCGTAGTTGGTGGAATTTTTACACTTATTGCTTATTATACCTCAAATAAAAATATTGCTTCAGCACTTGCTATGGCAAATCGGTTTGGGGCAGTCTTTCTTGCTATAGTTCCCTGCATGAGGATAAAGCCAGTAGCTATGACAAGAAATTTATCACAGCTTCATACACCACGTGCAATTACATTAGGCATGCTGATAACGATGTCTTTTGTTCCCGTTTTAAAAGCAGAAATATCGCGTGTACGTGAGGCAATGAAGACAAGAGGAGCTGGAAGTATTTTTAATCCTAAAATCTTTTATCGTGCTTTTTTAATTCCTCTTGTTACACGACTTGTTGATATCTCAGATACACTTGCTCTTTCTATAGAGACTCGTGGCTTTACACTTGGCAAATCGAAATATACAGTTTACAAGAAAGAAACTATAAATATCTTTGATATAATATATATCCTTGGCTTTATTGCAGGTATAGTTTTGGTGGTGGTGTTATGAAGGCAATTGAATTCGAAAATTTAAGCTTTTCTTATGAAGAAAATGAGAAGCTAATTTTAAAGAATGTAGATTTTTCCATTCAATATGGTGAGGTAGCTTTATTGTCAGGCTTTTCCGGTGAAGGAAAAAGTACACTTCTTTCTATTGCCTCAGGGATTATCCCTAATATTATTCCAGGTTATATTCAAGGCGAGGTTTTGATAGATGAAAAATCAATTAAAGGACAAGCCTTATCTCAAATCTGTCATAAGGTAGGTGTAGTACTTCAAAATGCTGATAGCCAAATTATTCATGAAATTGTTGAAGATGAGATTGCCTTTGGATGTGAAAATTTTGCTATTCCTAAAAACAAAATTGAAGAACAAATTACTCGAGTTTGTAAGCTGATGAAGCTTACACAGAAAGATAAAACGAGAGCTTTATCAGGTGGACAAAAACAAAGGCTTATTACAGCATCTACTCTTGCAACAGGACAAAAAATCCTCATCCTAGATGAACCTCTTGCTAACCTAGATATAGAGGGGGCAAAAGAATTAATGACGATTCTTAGAACTTTAGCTAAGGCAGGATATGCTGTTTTAGTTGTTGAACATAGGCTAGATATGGTGATGCCTTTTGTAGATACTGTATGGGACATTTGTGCTGGTGTTGTAAAGAAAATAGATAATATAAAGGAATACCTTTTATCACAGACAATAATAATAGAGGATAATTTAGCGAAGTATGAAAAGAAAAATCTTCTTTTTTCTATCAATCATATTTCTTTTTCTGCTCAAAAGAAAATGATATTAAAGGATATAAGCTTTAATATTTTCGAAGGAGAAAGAGTACTCCTTTTAGGAGAAAACGGCTGTGGCAAAACAACATTATTAAGGCTACTTGCAAGGCTATATAAGCCTACAAGTGGTAAAATAGAACAATACCTTGATACAAAACTAGGAAGTAAGATGCGAGGAAAAAAATGGTTTAAAAGTGTAGGAGTTGTTTATCAAAACCCAAACTATCAGCTGTTTATGCCAACAGTAGAAAAAGAAATTCTTTTTAATGCTGTTTCTAAAGAATATGCTGAAGAAATACTTCATTTATTTGGTTTAGATGAGCTTAAAAATAAGCATCCTCAATCCTTATCTGAAGGACAGAAGCGAAGAGTATCTATTGCCGCAGTTGTTGCTGGAAATCCCAAGGTTTTATTATTAGATGAACCAACAGTGGGTCAAGACTATAAAGGATAAAGGGCTTTGTGAGCTTGTGAGGATATTAGATGAACTACACAACAAAACTAAAAATACAATGATCACAGTAACGCATGATATGCGTTGTGCTAAAGCTTTATGTGATAGAGCTATCTTAATTTCTGATGGTGTAGTCCAAGAAGAAGGAAGTAAAGAGCTTGTATGTAAATATTTTAAAAAAGAGGATTTAAAATAGACTTAAATAAAGCCAGCTTATTTTCTTGGTATTCTAAATTAGAGGGTGTGTACCCTTTAAACTAATATGTGTGTACCAACAACAAATGAACTTATGTGTAGTTTTACCTCGCTTTTATTGGATTTAGGCTTTCTCCAAATTTTATAATGCGTTGTTGAGGTTGGTGCAAAATATGCGAATGCATCATTTACAGCTGAAATTACATTAGGTGGTATTATTAAAGCAGTCACTGTTAATACCCTAGCATAAATACGAGGAGAATGAATTTTGATGAAAAAAGAATATCAAATACCAAGAATTGAAGAAGAAAAAATTGAATTAGAAGACATTGTTGCTAGTAGTACTTTAGATATCAATGATGTTGATATTATTGCTCCACGTTGGGGAAATAGATAATATATTCTTATCTAATATAGTAGATAAAAATAAAGGCTAATATAATATGGTTACTAACTAAAGAAAAGTTGGTAACCATATTTTTTTCTAAAAAGGCTATAATTATATAAGAAATTTGTCGTTTTTAAATAAATGAATCATTTATATTATGAAAATATATGAAAGTTACATACTTTACTTGACAAGTAAATATGGGAGGGGTATAATAAGGTTTGTAAAGAAAACGTTTACAGTTATATTTACAAAATGACAAAAAAGGAGAAAAAGAAAAATATGAAAAAAATTAAAGGTTTACTATTAGCCTTTGTAGCATTATTTGCATTTACAGTGGCAATGGTAAAAGTAGGTGCAGCAACAGAAGATATAGTAACTGAAGTTACTATTGATGGTGTTTCTGTCGAAAAAGATGGTATCACTTTTACATCTTCAGACATGAAAACAGGTGTCAGTATAACAGGCACAAGTTTGATTAGTGGGCAATCAAAGACTTATGAAAAAGGAACAAAGTTAAATGATGGTGCTACTCTAACATTTACTACCTCATACAATTGGAGTGCTAAAATTTTATTTGGTTCAGCTGCTTCTAATGAAACAATTTCGACAACTAATGGTACAATAAGTGTTACAACAAACAATACTACAGAAAGTGATAAAAAAACAGGAACAACTGGTGTTGCTTCTATTACTGGTGGAACTCCAGGATTTGTAACTTTAACCCGTGGTGGCAAAAAAGAAGTATGGATTTTTGAAATTGTTCTTACTCAAACAAAAAATCTATCTGCTGAATATGTTGATGTTTATTTCCATGATGTTGAGGGTAATGCAGGTACAGCTACTCCTGTAGAGAAAGGAACTAAGGTAACTGCAGCTTCTGCAACCCCTATTCTTGGAAAGAAATTTGTGAATTGGACATTAGAAAATGGAACTGCATTTGATTTTAATACAGTAATTAATGAAGAAACTCATTTATATCCGAAGTATGAGAATCTTAATTTAAATGTAACAGATCCAAATAATCTTTCTAAAGCTTATTTAAACACTTTACTAAATGTTTGGTCAACAGTGCCTTCAATTTCTGGTGTTACACAATTACCAGAAACAAATTATTCATTGGTACAAGGGGCTGCATTAATGAATAATGATTCTAAAAAGTTCCCTGGCGAGACACAAGCCATTACTTATGGTATTAATACTGGTGGTACAATAACCTATGAAGAAGGTACTTGGAAAAATAGTGTTAAGTTTGAAGCTCCTTCTGCAGGAACATTCACTATTTATGGTAGAAGTGGAAATGCTAATCAAAGAAATGTTGTTATTAAAAATAGTGAAAATGTAGTTGTTGCTGAATCAAATGCAGTAGGACAAGATGATATAGTAATGCTTTCTGCTTTAAGTGTAGATCAAGCTGGCACATATTATATTGGTTGTACTGCAGGTGGATTTAAGTTTTATTCAATTGAATTTACACCTGTAACCTTTACAGCAAATATCTACCAGCAAGAAGGTACTAAGGATGATACTACATTTGTAAGATATATTACAATTGTTGAAGGTCTTGAGGAAGCTGATTTAGATTACACTTTAAATGTTAAATGTGGAA